>SXJQ01000130.1 GCA_005779345.1 Actinomycetota bacterium | reverse complement strand
CGACGGGCCGTACTTCCGTCTCTACAACTCCCAGTTCGTCGCCCCGGTGGCCGACATCGCCTGAACCGTGGCGCCCGAGACGCGGTGCGTCAGGCGACCGCGCGGATCTTGCCGCGGACGTCGGTCGCGACTCCGGCGTCGACGAGCGCGTGGGCGATGTAGCGGCGCACGCCGGACGCGCCGAGGAACCCCATGTGTCCCGCCTGATACCAGTAGGGATCCTCGATGCTCCATCGGTCGATCAGCCGTTGCACCTGGTTCGGGCGGACGAGTCGGTCGGCACGGCCGGCCCAGACGCGACGCACCGGAGCGGTCGGCAGCGGAAGCGCGAGCGAGGACGTCATCGCCTCGAGTCGCTCCGAGATCGTGAACAACGTCTCGAACAACGGATGGTGGGTGAACCGCGCGGGCGCGTGGGTTCGCATCAGGCCCGGGAGATCGACGACCGGCACGCCGACGATCACGCCACACACCGAGGTGTCGAGCGCGGCGACCGCGGACGCGACGTAGGCGCCGAGCGAGATGCCGTGGAGGACGACGGGTTCTCCCCCGGCCGAGACCGTGGCCACCACCGCGCGAACGTCGGCGATCGCCTGGGCCGCGCCGTGGAAGTTGACGACCGGGTCGTCGGTCGGGAAGGCGACCGCGAACCGCCCTGCGCCGCGCGGACCATGGTGGGGTAGCACCGGAATCGCGACGTTGAACCCGGCGCGGTGCAACGCTCCCGCACGGAACGCGAAGATGTCGGCGAGCGGATTTCCCATGCCGGCACCGTGGACGCACACGACCCACGGTGCGGCGTGATCGTGACCGAGCACCCAGGCATGCGCCGAGTGGTTGTCGGTCTGTTCCTCGAACCGCTCGGCGCCAGGAACGCGCGCGTCCGGGCGATAGGGGCTCGCGAACGTCACGTGTTGGAACCGCACGTGTCCGACGCGCCGCGCCGTGCCCTCGAACGTCGCCGGGCCCGGCCGGTGGTGGTAGTCGGCCGGCGCGTCGAATGCTCCGGCCGCCTCGAGATGGACCACCAACTCGTCGGCTTCCTGCAACTTCGAGGCGAACTCGGTGAAGTCGGTCGGTGCCCGCAGCGTTTGGAAGGTGGTCAAGAGCGCCTCGTCGAGGGCAGCGGAAACGACGAGGCGGGTCCGCTCGCGCGGCCCGACCGATCCCGTCGTTCGCACACGCGACGCGTACCCCGCGACCCGACGGACCGCGGCCGAAACATCGGCCCCGAGTGCGTGCAACCGCGCCGCGAATCGACCCACCGAACTCACGCCACCACCGTCTCCCGGCGCCGGCGCGATGTCAACGGCCATTGGTCATGCTGACCGGAATTCGGCCCCGGCCACGATGTCCTTCGGCCGTTGACAGGCAGATGCCCGCTGCCGAGACTCCGCGATGTGAGCTACAACCTCTCCGCGCTGTTCGAGCGGGTCGCGGATGCCGTCCCGAGCCGGATGGCCGTCATCTCGCCGTTGCGGCGGTCGACCTACGCCCAGCTCGACGAGCGCGCCAGTCGCCTCGCGAACCACCTCCGAGCGAGCGGCATCGGCGCCGGTGACCACATCGGCCTGCACCTCCGCAACGGCACCGAGTACCTCGAGGCCATGCTCGCAGCGTTCAAGGTGCGGGCCGTGCCGATCAACATCAACTACCGCTACGTCGCGAGCGAACTCGCCTCGCTGTATCGCGATGCCAGGCTCGTCGGCCTCGTTCACCATCGCGAGTTCGCGCCGACGATCGCCGAGGCGCTCACGGGTTCGGTGGTCATCCCTCACGTCTGGACGGTCGACGACGGCAGCACCTGCCCGGTGATCGCGGGCTCGACGCCCTACGAAGCGGCCGTGGCGGAGTCACCGCCGACCCGTGACTTTCCCGGCAGGTCGGGCGACGACCTCTACGTGGCGTACACCGGCGGGACGACCGGGCTCCCGAAGGGAGTCGTCTGGCGTCACGAAGACATCTTCTTCGCGGCGATGGGCGGCGGTGATCCGACATCGATGGTCGGCCCCATCAACACACCCGACGAGATCGTGGATCGCATCCTCGAGGTCGGCATCGTGATGTTGTCGACGCCGCCGCTCATCCACGTCAGCGCCCAGTGGGGAGCGTTCGCGACGTTGTTCGGTGGCGGGACCGTCGTGTTGCCCTCGCCCGGCACGCTCGATCCCGACGAGATCTGGGCAACGATCCAGCGCGAACGCGTCAACGTGGTGACCGTCGTCGGCGACGCGATGGCACGGCCGCTCCTGGATCGGCTCGCGGTCGACCCCCAACAGTTCGACACGTCGTCGCTGATCGTGTTCGCTTCGGGAGGAGCCGTGCTGTCACCGGCGACGAAGCAGCAGATCGCCGAACTCCTCCCGCAGGTAATCACGATCGACGGTTTCGGGTCGACCGAGACCGGCGTCACCGGCTCGCGGGCGCGGCTGCCGGGGGCACCGATCGAGGCAGGGACTCGCTTCTCGCTCGATCCGAGCAGCGCGGTGCTCGATGACGACCTGCGGCCCGTGGAGCCGGGGTCCGGAAAGATCGGGCGTGTGGCACGGCGCGGCCGCGCGCCGATCGGCTACCTCAACGACGAGGCCAAGAGCGCGTCGACGTTCGTCGAGATCGCGGGCGAGCGTTGGGCCCTCACCGGCGACGCGGCCACCGTCGAACTCGATGGCACGATCTCGTTGCTCGGTCGCGGGTCGGCGTCGATCAACACCGGCGGCGAGAAGGTCTACCCCGATGAGGTCGAAACCGTCTTGAAGAGCCACCCGTCGGTGTTCGACGCGGTCGTCGTGGGTGCCGCACACGATCGGTGGGGCGAAGAGGTCGTCGCGGTGATCGCGCTCCGACCGGCCGTGTCGCCCCCGGATCTCGCGACGCTCCAAGAACATGCCCGCGCGGCACTCGCCGGCTACAAGATCCCGCGTCGCCTGTGCGTGGTCGACGCAGTCGTGCGCGGGCCGAACGGCAAGGTCGACTATGCCTGGGCCCGCGCCGTCGCGGCCGGCGGTTGACGGGTCACCAAGGGTGCGCCGGCTCAGCGGGGCAGACAGCCTGTTCGTGTTCAACGAGACGCCGACGTCGCACCAGCACACGCTCAAGATCGCCGTCGTCGACCCGACCCACGCCAATGTGCCGGTCACCGCGGACGCGTTGCGCGACCAGATCCGCGAGGCGGTGGCGCTGCTCGAACCGCTGCGCTGGCGTCTCGTGCGCGCCCCGTTCGATCTCGGTCACCCGTGGTGGGTCGAAACCGCGGACCTCGACCTGGACTACCACGTCAGGCAGGTGCGGGTCTCGTCGCCGGGGGGTGATCGCGAACTCGCCGCGTGCGTATCGGAGATCGCGGGTGTCGGCCTCGATCGCAATCGTCCGCTGTGGCAAGTGTGGTTCGTCGATGGCTTGGCGAACGGCGAGGTCGCCTACGTCGCGAAGATCCACCATGCGCTCGCCGACGGCGTGACGAGCGGCATGCTCCTCGCCGAGGTGTTCTCCGACCTGCCGACGGCGACCACCCAGGCATCCGACCTACCACGGGGCGAACCGATGCCGGGCCGCGCCACGCTGTCGAGGCTCGCGCTGATCGAGGTCGCGCAAATGCTCGCGCGGCTGCCGGGGCTGCTGGTGCGAACGCTTCGGGTCGCGTTCAGGATGCGGACACGACGGCGTGTCGGATCGCCCCGGCCCGCGAAGGCGTTCTCCGGTCCGCACACACCGTTCGATGCTCCGCTGACGGCGAACCGAACCTTCGCCTTCGCGACGTTTCGGCTCGCGGACCTCAAACGTGTCGGCCGTGCGTTCGATGCCACGGTCACGGAGGTGATCGCGGCGTTGGCCTCGGGAGCGCTTCGCCGGTACCTCGAGGAGCATTCGGCCGTTCCCGACGCGCCGTTGTCCGCAGCGATCCCGGTGTCGGTTCGATCCGAGTCGGAGGCGCGCGACTGGGGGAATCGAGTCGCCACCCTGTTCGTCGCGCTCGCCACCGACGTCGCGGACCCCGCCGAACGACTCGTCGCGATCCGCCGGAACTTCCGCGCTGCTCGCGCCGAGCTCGAGGCAACGGATCCGCGGCTCCAACATGCGTGGTCGGAGTATTGGAGGATCTTCCGTCTTGTCACGTTCGCGATGCCTCGGGTGGTGCGCGCGCTCGTGCACCGGCCGAGCTACAACGTGATCATCTCGACCGTCCGCGGGCCCGACACGCCCCGCTTCCGCCACGGTGCGCGCCTCGCGCGCATGATCTCGATGGGACCCCTGATCGAAGGGATCGGCGTCAACTTCACGGCGTGGAGCTACTCGGGGAGCGTCGCGATCGCCGCAATGGCGTGTCCGGAGGCGGTCGCCGACATCTGGGCGCTCACCGACGGACTGCGAGGCGAACTCGACTCGCTCATGCTGGCAGCGGAGTCGATGTCGGGCCAGTCGGGCGGGTGACACGACCCGGCCGCGGGTGCGGGCGGGACACGAGCCCGAACGCGTCTTCGATCGGAGTGGGTTCGGCGAGGCCGGCCGCGCGGCGCAGCGCTGTCAGCTCGGACCACATGCCTTCGGCGATCATCCACGGGTCGCCGATCAGGTCGGGGTCGACGTGCAGACCGAAGTCGACCCGCTCCCCGAAGGTGAACAGCGTGATGTTGAGGCCGATCTGATCGAGGAGCACGCTGGCCGAGAAGATGCCGGTGAGCCGCGCGCCGCCGAGATACAACTCCATCGGCGGGCCCGGCACGTTCGACACGATCGTGTTCATCATGCCGGGCACGTACGCGAGAACATGGCTCTCGTAGGCGAGACGCAGCGCTGCGCCGAGCACGAACGGCGGTGCCGTGTCGGCGATCGAACCGACCGGGTGTTCACGAAGGGTGCGATGCAGAGATTTCGCCGCGCTGCTCTGGCTCGCGATCGCCCGGAGCCGGTCGCCGGAGTCGGCGACGTCGGTGGCGAGTGGAACGACGAGGTACGACAGTTGGTTGTCCAACGAAGCGTCACCCGGGGCGCGGAGCGACACCGGCACCCCCGCGGTCAACGGACGTGCCGGGAGTTCATCGGTGCTCTCGAGGTACCGACGGAGCGCTCCGGCGCAGAGCGCCAGCGCGACGTCGTTGAACTTCACGTCGAAGTGCGCGGCGACCTCCTTCATGTCGGCGAGGCCGACGCTGCTGAAGGCGACCGCGCGGCGCGGTCCGATCGATCGGTTGAACGACGTCTTGGGAGCACGCAGCATCGCGCCGAGATCGGGGCGCGGCCGCCCGGCCGCGAGATGACGAGCGAGCTCGAGTCCACGGCGGGCGACACGGGTCGCATACCGCGCGCTCCGCAGTGGCGTCGCGGCGAACGAGGTCGCCGCGAGGGTGAGGAGTCGGAGTGTGTCCGGGCCGGCGTCCGGTTCACTCGGCGACGGAGTGACGGGGGACGGCGGGTCGGGTTCGGTGTCGAGGAGCAACGTTGCGAGCACGCTCCCGGCACCGCCGTCCATCATCGAGTGATGCATCTTCATCACCATCGCGACGCGCCCGTTGACGAGTCCGTCGAGGTACCAGAGTTCCCACAGCGGTCGGTCCCGGTCGAGTTGTCGACTCAGGATCGGTTCGATCGCGGCGGCGGTCTCGCGGGGACCGCCCGGCGCCGGCACCGCCAAACGGTGGACGTGGTGGTGCAGGTCGAACGCGGGATCGTCGACCCAGATCGGTCGATCGATGGCGAGGGGGACCGACTTGAGCTTCCACGTGAGCTTGGGGATCAGCGGGAGCCGCGCGGCGACGAGCTCGAAGATGGTCTCGAAGCCGAAGCCGAGCCGTTCGGAAGGGTCGAGCACGGTGAGACCCGCGACGTGTTGATGCCAGGTGGGTGTCTCACCGAGCAGGAACAACGAATCGGTTCCCGAGAGACGATGGACGGACACGTGCCGCTCCCTTCCGATCAGCCGATCGGTTCGCGCAACGACCGCGTCGTCGCGGCAGCGGCCGCGGTCGCGTGTCGCGGATCACGCACGAGCGCACGCTATCGGGGCCGTCCCGTCGGCTTCGGCTCGCGCGGTCGTCCTGCAGTCGCCCATTTTCGGCGACTCGGGACCTTCGGCCGTAGCGGCGAACCGTGCGGGGTCTGCACAATTCCGTCCAGGCAAGCCCTCGTCGTGTCGCGATCATTCGGGGTCGTGATCATTCGGGGTCGCGCGCGCACCGCGGGGCGCGCACGAGCGGGAGGAACGTCCATGGAGTCGCAGCCGACCGGCAGTCCCGAGGTCGCGCGTCCCGCGCGCCGGTTCCGATATCTCGCGATCGCAGCCGTCGTCGTACTCGTCGGCGCGGTCGTCGGTGCCGTGGCCGTCGCGAGCGGCGACAACGACGACGACAACGACAGCGCCGCGCCGCAATCGGCGACGGCGGCCACGGCCACGCCCGCCGACGACCACGGCGAGCACGGACACGGCGCGCACGACGCCGCGCCGGTCGCGACCCGCTGCGACGCGGATCTCAACGTCGCGGCGTACTACGCGGAATCGCGCACCGCCGGCGTCGACACGGAGACGGGCTACGCCGACGCCCACGCTCATGACCACGGCGCCGCGGGCGATGCCGCGGCCGAGATGGGCGAGGTCGAGGCGGTCGCCGAGTTGATGACGGCGCTCGCGATGGACGATGGCGACTACGACGCGTGGCTCGCGTCGGTCGCCGGTCCGCGCGATCCGGGTGCGCCCGACGACACCGGCCGCGGCGGCCACCTCGGACCGCACCCCTGGACCGCGCTCACCGACGCCGAGACGTGCGCGCAACTCGAGATCGAGATCGCGCGCAGTCGGGAGATCGCCCTCCAGTATCCGAAGGGCCGCGACGCCAAGGCCGCCGGGTGGATCCCGGTGACGCCCTACGTCCCCGGCATCGCCGCGCACTTCATGCGCTTCGAATACGTCGACGGCGACTTCGACCTCGGCGAACCCGAGATGCTGCTCTTCGACGGTATCGGCGACGACGCGAACATCCTGGGCCTCAGCTACTACGTCGTGAAGGCGGGCGACGACGAGCCGGCCGCCGGGTTCTCGGGCGACAACGACCACTACCACCGCCACGTCGGGTTGTGCGTCAAGGGCACGATGGTCATCGGCGACACCACCACCACGGCCGAGGAGTGCGCGGCCATGGGTGGAGTCAAGGCCGACGGCAGCGCCGGCTGGATGAACCACGTGTGGTCGGTGCCGGGTTGTGAGAGCCCGTGGGGCCTGTTCAGCGGGATCAATCCGGTGCTCGACGGTGCGCTCGGCAACACTGCCGGACAAGGCACGCCGTGCAGCTCGAGCGGCTCGCGCACGCGGTTCGACCTGACGCCGGGCTCGGCCGCGACGACCGGGTAGCGGCACGGCCCGCGACTCGGCGTCAGAGCGGGCGAACGGACCGCGGTGTCGCGCGTACGGCTCGGAGCGCGTTCGGTTCGTCAGCGACGGGTAGCGATGACGACGGGGATCTGGCGTTCGGTTCGGGCCTGATAGTCGGCGTAGGGCGGGTAGGCCTCGACTGCTCGGGCCCACCAGCGCGCCTTTTCGTCGCCGGCGACCTCTCGGATCGACACGGCGAACGGCTGCGGACCGTCCTGGATCGTCACGTGGTCGGGATGAGCGACCAGGTTGAGATACCAGACCGGATGCTTCGGCGCCCCGCCCATCGACGCCACGAGCGCGTACTCGCCGTCGTGCTCGACTCGCATGAGCGGGCTCTTGCGAAGTGCCCCGGTCGAACGACCCTTCGTGGTGACGATGATGATCGGCATCCCGGTGTCGAGCAGCGTGTTGGCCTCCGTCCCGCCCGACCGCTCGTAGCGCTCGACCTGGTCGCGGACCCATTCGCTGGGGCTCGGAACGTACCCACGGTCGTCGGTCATGCCCCGAGACTAGAGGCGCGGACGGCGTTGTCCCTCCCCCATGCGAGACTCGCTGCATGCCGCGTCCCGAGCCCGAACCGGAGCCCGAGCTCGGGCCACGGCCCGCCGCGCTCGCCGCACTCCGTACGCTCGTCGGACCGGAGGCGTCGTTTCGCGACGGCCAGCTCGACGCGATCGAGGCTCTCGCCGGCGACCGGCGGCGCGTGTTGTGCGTCCAACGCACCGGGTGGGGCAAGAGTGCGGTCTACTTCGTCGCGACCCGATTGCTGCGCGACCAGGGCGCGGGGCCGACCTTGTTGGTCTCGCCGTTGCTCGTACTGATGCGCAATCAGATCGAGGCCGCCGCTCGCGGCGGCGTGCGCGCCCAAACGATCAACTCCGACAACCGCGACGACTGGGAGGCGATCGCCCAGCAGCTCGATCGCGACGAGATCGACATCTTGCTCGTGTCGCCGGAACGGTTCGCAAACCAGCGGTTTCGCGACGAGGTGCTGCCCGAGGTCGCGAGCCGGGTCGGGTTGTTCGTGATCGACGAGGCGCACTGCATCTCCGACTGGGGTCACGACATCCCACCCCACAACCGCCGCCGCGCCCGCATCCTCGATCTGTTGCCCCGCGGGGTACCCGTGTTGTGCACCACCGCGACCGCGAACGATCGGGTCGTCGCCGATGTCACCGAACAGCTCGGCGGCGATCTGGTCGTGATCCGCGGTCCGCTCGATCGTGAGAGCCTGGCGCTCGACGTCGTGCACCTGCCGATACCCGCGCAACGCCTCGCCTGGCTCGTCGACGCGCTCCCCCGCCTCGAGGGCTGCGGGATCATCTACACGCTCACCGTGCGCGACGCGAACCTCGTCGCCGAGTGGCTCGACGCGAACGGCATCGCTGCGGCCGCGTACTTCGGCGGCGAGGATTCTGCCGCGAAGCAGTCGGTCGAGGCACGCCTGCAGGCGAACGATCTGAAGGCGGTCGTCGCGACCTCGGCACTCGGGATGGGTTACGACAAGCCCGACCTCGCGTTCGTGATCCACTTCCAGTCGCCCGGGTCGGTCATCGCCTACTACCAACAGGTCGGGCGGGCCGGGCGCGCGCTCGACCACGCGGCCGGGATCCTGCTCGCCGGAGCCGAAGACGAACAGATCCAGGACTGGTTCATCAACACTGCCTTCCCGCCCCAGGAGCAGGCCGACGCGGTCGTGGCGGCGCTGGCCGAGGCGTCCGAACCGCTCGGCATCGCGCGCATCGAGGCCGCCGTCAACCTCCGTCGTGGCCGCCTCACGCTGATGCTGAAGCAGCTCGAGGTCGACGGCGCGATCGCGCGCGTCGGCGGCAAGTACCAGCGGACACTGCGACCCTGGACCTACCCCGCCGAGCGGGTCGAACAGGTCACCGCGCAGCGAAAGCACGAACAGCAGCGCATGCGCGACTACCTGCACGGCGGCGAGTGCCTCATGCAACACCTCCGCGGCGAACTCGACGACCACGGCGCCGGCCCGTGCGGCCGCTGCTCGCGCTGTCTCGGGCACCCGATCCTCGACATCGCGGTCGACGGCACCCTCGCGGCACGCGCCGTGCAGTTCCTGCGCGGCCACGACATCGAGATCGAGCCACGCAAGATGTCGGGAAGCGGCCGCAAGATCCCCGACGAACTGCGCGTCGAGCCCGGCCGGGCGCTCTGCCGGTTCGGCGACGGCGGCTGGGGAACGCTCGTCGCCGACCAGCGCGCGACGCTCGAGTTCTCCGACGAACTCGTCGAAGCGCTCGCCCGCCTCGCGCGTACCTGGCGCGTCGACCACCGACCGACCTGGGCGACCGCAGTCCCGTCGCTTCGCCGGCCCGGCCCCGTCGACTCGCTCGCCCGGCGGGTCGCGCAGGCGTTGCGCGTCGAGTATCGGCCGCTGGTGCGCAAGGTCCGTGAGACCGAGCCGCAAGCGGCGATGGAGAACACCGCGCAGCAGTCGCGCAACCTCGAGGGCGCCTTCGAGGTCGTCGGTACGGTGCCGCCCGGCGCGGTCTTCCTGATCGACGACCTCGTCGCGTCACGTTGGACGATCACGACCGTCGGCGAACGGCTCCGCGCTGCCGGCAGCGGCCCGGTGCTGCCGCTCGTGCTCGCGCAGTCGTCGGGAGACTGAGTGGCCCGCCTCCGCGACGCGGATCTCGCGACATTGCTGTTGACATCGCGTCTGGTCGAGAGTGCAGCACCCCCGTTGCGGGCGTCGGAGTACTGGGCGCTCGCGGCGAACGTCGACCTCGCCGGTCTGCTCGGCGACGACCACGCTGCGCTCGCCGAGAAGTTGGGGGCAGACCTCGGCGAACGCGTCGCGAGGTTGCTCGATCGTGCCGCGGCGCTCGCGTTCGCGGTCGAAGACCTCGAACAACAGGGCATCTCCACGATCGCCGCCGGCAACGAGGGGTATCCGGTGCGTTGGCGCGAACGGCTCGGCCCGTCCGCGCCCTCGCACGTGCACCTCGCGGGTCCGGCCGACCTCGTGCTGCGCCCCGCGGTCGGGATCGTCGGTGCGTGCAGCACCGAGCCGCGACCCGAAAGCCTCGATGTCGCGCGCGCCGCAGCGCAGCACGCGGTCGAGCGCCGGCATGCGGTCGTGGTCGGCGCGACGACCGGCTTCGACAGCGCAGCGGCCGCGACTGCGATCGGATCCGGCGGCCACGTCGTCGCGATCCTCGCCGACTCCCTGTTCCGCGCGGCGCGCGACATCGAGGTCCGCCGGGCCGTCATCGACGGGCACCTCTGCCTCGTCACGCCGTACCCGCCCGCCGCGGAACCGACCGCGGCGGCCGCACTCGGTCGCGCGAAGCTGATCTACGCGCTCGCCGACATCACCGTCGTGATTGCCTGCGACCCCGAACGGGGCGAGGCGTGGGAGGGCGCGCGCGCAGCGATCGACCGCGACCCGACGTCGGTGACGGCCTGGCTGGGACCGGGCGCGGGACCCGGCAACGACCGACTCGTCGAGGCCGGCGCCCGCCCGCTGACCGACCTCGGCCAACTCGCGCCGGGCTGACCGGCCGCGAGCCCCGGCTACTCGGCCGCGGCGGCTTCGCCGGGAGTGTCGGTCGCGGCGACGTCGTTCGCGGCGATCGCAGCTTCGAGTTCTGCGATCTTGGCGACCTTGGCGTCGATCTGGGCCTCGGCGTCGGCGGGCGCGGCACCGCGCTTCGTCTGGACGACGAGGTCGCCGATCTCTTGGAGCAGTTCTTCGATCTGCTTCTTGAGCTTGGTGTCCTCGATCTTCTCCTTACCGACGGCGATGCCGTGCTTGGCCTGGTCGGCCGCCTTCCCCGCGGCGTCT
>SXJQ01000129.1 GCA_005779345.1 Actinomycetota bacterium | reverse complement strand
CGGGCTCCAAACGATGTGCGAGGGCGGCGGCATGGCCCACGCCACCATCATCGAACGCCTCGGCTGAGCGCGGCCCGACACCGTGTGGACGATCGTGCGGTTCGTCGTCGGTGTCGGCGGGATCGTGGTGCTGTACCTGTTCGGCGCGGCGCTCGTCCGCAACTTCGCGGCGAGCATCCCTGATGCCGGCGAGTCCGAACCACCGGCCCTCGCCGATGTCGACTACCGGTTCCGTTGCGTCGTGTGCGGGGTCGAGGTCGTGATGTACGCGGCCCCCGACGGGGAAATCCCCATCCCGCCCCGTCACTGCGCGGAGCGGATGGAGCTGATCGCCCCGATCGACGGGTGACGGCGGGGAAACGGCGACGGGTTCACGAGCGCACAAGATTTCCACAGTCTGTGGATGTCCCTGTGGTGAATCCCACTGATGTGATTCGGATCGGGTGCACCGCGCGATGTGCGCGTGTGCGCGTCGGCGCCCCGGACGCGATCAGCGGTACGTCGACGCGAGGCCGAAGCCGCCGGTGACGAGCGCGAGCCCGAGCAGGAGATAGCGGTTCTGCGCGTCGCCCGGCAACATGTTGAGGTAGTTCCCGACGAGCACGAACAGGCCGCTGAGCATGGCGGTCGTCATCACGACCGGTACCCAATACGGGCTGTGCTTCTCGGTCTTGGGCGTGGGCGGCGTGTACCGACCCCGCGTCTGCTTCGCCATGGCGACCGATCCTATCCATTGGGCCTTATCCACGGGCCTCTCCGTGGGCCCTCGCCGAGTGCCGAAACCCCTCCGAAGCCCGCTGGCGAGGTCGGTTAGCGTCGACGTGTGACCGGGCCACGAATTCTCGTGATCGACAACTACGACAGCTTCGTCTACAACCTCGTGCAGTACCTCGGCGAGCTCGGTGCCGACCCGATCGTGCACCGTCACGACGAACTGACCGTCGCCCAGATGGTCGATCTCGACCCGGCCGGGGTGTTGGTGTCGCCCGGTCCCGGCCGGCCCGAAGACGCGGGGGAGTCGATCGCAGCGATCCGCCATTTCGGCGCAGCGGGAGTTCCGGTGCTCGGTGTGTGTCTCGGCCATCAGTGCATCGGGCAGATCTATGGCGGCGACGTGATCCGTGCCCCGGCGGTGATGCACGGCAAGACGTCGGAGATCCGCCACACCGGGGTCGGTGTGTTCGCCGGCCTCCCCGACCCGTTCACCGCGACCCGGTATCACTCGCTGATCGTCGACCGCGCGACCTTCCCGGTCGACGTGCTCGAGATCACCGCCGAGAGCGAAGACGGCTTGGTGATGGGGCTGCGGCACCGCGAGTTGCCGATCGAAGGTGTGCAGTTCCACCCCGAATCGATCCTCACCGACTCCGGACACGACCTCCTGCGGAACTATCTCGGTAGGTGCGCGTAGCCGAGTGTGATCTCGGCGAGCGCGTCGGCGACGAGTGAGTGCAGCGCCTCGCCGTCGAGTTCGCCGACCGCAACGCCGGCACCGTGACGATCGCGATCGCGCAGAGCAGCGAGCACCATGCCGCGGCGCTGACGGAACGACCCCTCGTAGCGAGGCTGGCGGTTCCGGACCTCGAAGTCGCCGACGCCGCGCGTCGCGCAGCGACGCCGGAGCGGACAGTCGGCACAGCGCGGTGTGCGCGGTGTGCACACGAGCGCGCCGAGGTCCATGAGCGCGAGCAACCGGTCTCGTCCGCGCAGCGGGCGGGCGAGACGGGCCGCGACGGTCGTGGCCGCGGCGTCGCCGAGGCGGGTCCCGACGACTCGCTCACAGACGCGCCGAATGTTCACGTCGACGCCGATCGCGTCGGGGTCGTCGTCGGCCTCGGCGCGCACCGCGCCCGCGGTGTAGCGACCGATCCCGGGCAACTCGGTGAGGTCCGCGGGCCAACCGTCGCGCACGATGATCGTCGCCGTCTCCCAGAGACGTCGGGCACGGCGCGGGTATCCGAGTCGACCCCACGCGGCGATCACGTCGCCGGGCGCGGCTGCCGCCATCGCCGCCGGCGACGGGAACCGCTCGACGAACGGTTCCCACACGAGGAGCACGCGGGCGACCTGGGTCTGGGCGAGCATGACTTCCGCGACGAGCACCGCCCAGCGGTCGCGGGTGTGCCGCCACGGCAGATCGTGTCGCCCGTGCCGGTCGTACCAACGGACGAGCGGCCCATTCCCTCTGGGGTCAGGCAGGCTTGGGCCGGGCACTCGTGGGGTCAGGGTCCGGCGACGGTCGTGGTGGTGGCGACGGCGGTCGTCGTGGTGGGCGGCGGTTCGTATACGCCGATCGTGATGTTGATCGTCGCGCCGGGTGCCGCGGTCTGCGGATCGACGGGGTTCTGCGCGATGACGCGCCCGTCGTTGGCCGCGGTCGATGCCTGCGTCTGCACGACCGGATTGAATCCCGCGGCTTCGAGCCGGGTGATCGCCGACGCCTCGGTGCGTCCGATGACGCTCGGCACGACGGTCTCCTCGGGGCCGGTCGAGACGAACACCTTGACCTGGCTGCCCTTGGGGGCCAGCGCATTCGGCGGCGGATCGGTCGTGATGACGCGACCTTCGGGCACGTCGTCGCTCGGTTGGTCGATGAGTTGCACGGTGAAATCGGCCTGACCGAGCGTGTTCGACGCGGCCGTCGCGTCCTGGTTCAAGACGTTGGGCACCGGCACTGCTTCGACGCCCGACGATACGTAGATCGTGATCGGGAAGTCAGCAGAGATCACATCACCGGCAGCGGGATCCGTGCGGACGACCTTGCCCGCCTCGATGAGGTCGTTGGGTTCTTCGATCGTCTCGCCGACGTTGGTGAGACCGGCATCGGCGAGTTCGCGCCGTGCCTCTTCGACCGTGAGGTTCTCGGTCGGCGGGACCTCGATCTGGGCGATGCTGCTGACCTGGAGCGTGATCGTGGAGCCGCGCTTTGCCTGCGCGCCACCGCGCGGGTTCTGCGAGATGACCTCGCCCGACGGCACCTCTTCGTTCTCCACGGGTTCGACGTCGACCTTGAATCCGTCTTCTTCGAGCCGCGCGACCGCGCGATCGGATTGCAGCCCGACGACGTTCGCGACTTCGATCTCGCCGTTCTCCTCGCCGTTCTTGCTCGACAGCACGAGCACGAGCGCGACGAGCAGACCGAGGACGAGCACGGTGAGCGTCGCCGCGATCGCGCGCGAAGTGCCGGAGCGGGCCGGCGCGTACTCGGCGGTGCGCGCCGCGACGCGCGGGTTGACGGCGGTCGCTGCCGCGTCGACTGCGTACGCGCCGGTCGGGACCTCGGCGACGAGCGCGGTGACCGGAGCGGCGGCGAGCGGACGGCCGCGACGGAAACGCACGAGGTCGGCGCGCAGGTCTTCGGCGGTCTGGTAACGCAGACCGGCGTCCTTCTGCATCGCGGTGAGGATCACCTGCTCGAGGTCCGCGGGAACCTCGGGATTGCGGCGGCTCGGCGGAACCGGCGCCTCGCGGACGTGCTTGTACGCGACCGCCACGGGCGTGTCGCCGGTGAACGGCGCGACGCCGGTGACCATCTCGTACAGCACGACCCCGAGCGAGTAGACGTCGCTGCGCCCGTCGACCGGATTTCCCTGGGCCTGTTCGGGCGAGAAGTACGTCGCGGTGCCCATCACCGAACCGGTCTGGGTGAGACCGTCGCTCGTCCCCGCACGCGCGATGCCGAAGTCGGTGACCTTGACCCCGCCGGTCGGCGTGATCAACACGTTGCCGGGTTTGACGTCGCGGTGGACGAGCCCGCTGCGGTGCGCGTACGCGAGGCCCGATGCGATCTCGGCGCAGATCTCGGCCGCCTGGTTCGGGTCGAGCGGGCCGTCGGCACGGATGAGGTCGCGCAGCGAGCGGCCGTGGACCATCTCCATCACGATGAAGTACGTGCCCGCTTCTTGACCCCAGTCGTAGACGGCGACGATGTTGGGGTGGTTGAGCCCGGCGGCCGACTGCGCCTCGCGCCGGAACCGCTCGACGAAGCTCGGCTCGCGCGCGTATTCGGGGAACAGCGCCTTGAGCGCGACGGGTCGGTCGAGCAGGCGATCGTGCGCGAGGAAGACCTCGGCCATCCCGCCCTGGGCGATCGGCCGTTGAATTTCGTAGCGGTTGGAGAACACGCGTCCGACGAGCGACATGCGTCGATGACCTTATCTGTCGAGGTGTGCGGCGCTGCGCCGCGCGGTACGTGGCGCGCGTGCGGTGACCGACCACGTGCCGGGCGTGGCGTTACGGCGTGCGGTGTGAGAGAAGTGTGGAGAGCACCTGCTGGGCAACGGGCGCGGCAACCCGACCGCCGGTCGCGTCGTCGCCGAGTTCGCCGCCGCGCTCGACGATCACGGCGATCGCGTACTGGGGGCTCGCTGCCGGCGCGAACCCGATGAACCAGGCGTGCGGTGCCCCGCCGGGCTGCTGCGCGGTCCCGGTCTTGCCCGCGACCTGCACGCCGGGGATCTGGGCCCGCGTTCCGGTGCCGTTGGCGACGACGTCGATCATCATCGCGGTGACGTCGGCGGCCGCGCTGGGGCTCATAGCGGTCTTCCATCGACGGGGTGCCCAGCGTTCGACGACCTGCCCGTCGCGGTCTTGGATCTCGCCCATGAGATGCGGGACGAGGATCTGGCCGCCGTTCGCCACACCTTGCGCGACCAACGCCATCGCGAGTGGTGTCACGGCGACCGGACCCTGGCCGATGCCGGCCTGCGCGAAGAGCGGCGCCTCCCGCTCGAACGTGCCGCGGATCGGACCCTCGCTGCGCACCGACGGCGGGTCGAGGTCGAGCGGCGGCGGCGCGGTGTTGATGCCGTACTGCTCGACCTCCGATGCGAACTGCTCGGCGAGGTCGAGGCCGAGTTGGCCGAAGGTCGTGTTGCACGAATCGCGGAAGCTCTGCGCGAGCGTTCCGCCGCAAGTCTGGTCACCGAAGTTCGACAGCGTCCGGTCGGTGAGGGGGAGCTCGAGTTCCTTCAGCCGGGGGAACACGCGGTCGGGAGTCGCGACGCCCGTGTCGAGCGCGATCCCTGTGGTGACCACCTTGAACGTGGAACCTGGCGCGTAGCGCTCGCGGTAGGCGCGTGAACGCATCGGGTTCGTCGGGTCGGCGTTGAACGCGTCGAACGCGACCTCGGTCGCGTTCGCGTCGTGCAGCGCGAGGTAGGTGGGGTCGTAGGTCGGGTTCGAGTACATCGCGACGAGCCCGCCGGTCTTCACGTCGATGACGACGACCGAACCCGTCCGGTCGCCCAACGCGTCGCGCGCGGCGGTCTGTCCGATGCTGTCGATCGTGGTGACGAGCGTGCCCTCGGGATCTTCGGCGGTGAGGATCGTGCCGAGGTCGCCGAACTGCAGTTGGAACTCGCGTCCGAGCAGCGCCGCGTCGTAACTGCGCTCGAGCCCGGAGAGCCCGTAGCGGAGCGACTGATAACCAGTGATGTGCGCGTAGAGCGGCCCGAACGGGTAGCGGCGCTGGAAGCCGATCTCGTCGTCGACCACGACCGTGTCTGCGATCACGACGCCGTCGGCCGTGACGATCGGGCCGCGCCCGCGCGTGAAGTCGCGCAGGACGAGCCGGATGTTCGCCGGGTCGGCGTTGAGTTCTTCGGCGCGTCCCAGTTGCACGTAGGTGAGCTGCGCACAGAGCAACATCATGAGCGCGACGATGCCGAGCCCGACTTTGCGGATGCTGTCGGTCATCGAGTTCACGGACCCACCCGCCGGCGAGCGGCCTCGTCGCTGGCGCGCACGAGGAGGGCGATGATCGCGAAGTTCGCGACGAGCGACGATCCGCCGTAGGAGACGAACGGCAGCGTGATGCCGGTGAGCGGGATCAGGCGAGTGACGCCGCCGATGATGATGAACGACTGCACCCCGAGGATCACCGTGAGCCCCGCGCAGAACAGTTGATTGAACGGTCGCGACGAGTCGATCGCCGTGCGGAACCCCGAGCCGACGAGGAGGAGGAGCGTCGCGACGACGGCGAGCGTGCCGAGCAAGCCGAGTTCCTCGCCGATCGCGCTGAAGATGAAGTCGGTTGCCGCGTAGGGGACCTTGTCGGGTGCGCCGAGCCCGAGACCGGTGCCACCGAGGCCACCGGCGGCGAACGCGTACCACGATTGGATCACCTGGTAGCCGGTGCCGCCGGGATCGGTCCACGGGTCGAGCCAGATGTCGACACGTGTCTGCACATGGTCGAACAAGCGGAACGCGATCGTCGCGCCGATCGCGAACAACGCGAGCCCGCCGAGCAGATACACACCGCGACTCGTCGCCATGTAGAGCATCGTGGTGAACACCGAGAAGAGCAGCAACGACGAGCCGAGGTCTTTCTCCGCGACCATCACGAGGATCGACACGCCCCACACGAGGAAGAGCGGTCCGAGGTGCTTCGGGTCGACGATGTGGAGTCGGCCGATGCGCCGGCTCCCGCGGGCGAGCAGTTCGCGTTTCTCCACGAGGTAGGCGGCGAAGAAAGCGACGAGCAGCACCTTGGCGATCTCGCCGGGCTGGAAGCTGACCGGCCCGATCTTGGCCCAGATCCGGGCGTCGTTGATGGTGCGACCTACGGGCGGCGGCGCGAGCGGGAGCAGCAAGAACGCGATGCCGAGCAAGCCGAGCGTGTAGCGGTAGCGCTCGAGCAGCGCGATTTCGCGCACGACGACGAGTACCCCGACGAACACGACGACCCCGACGAGCACCCAGGTCGCCTGGATGCGCGCGAGGTCGCGGTCGAGGCGGGTGATCGTGACGAAACCGATTCCGTTCAGTGCCGCGACGAGGGGGACGAAGGTCGGGTCGGCCGCCGGGGCGAGGCGCCGGATGGTGAGGTGGACGACCACGTACATCCCCGCGATGACGGCGGCGATGGCGGGCAGGTCGGGCGGGATCGTCGGCCCGTCGGCGAGCGCGAGCAAGGCGTATGCAGCGGCGACGAACACGAGCACGTGCAGGCCGAGACCGATCTCGGAGCGACGCCGCGCGCGGGCGAGGAGGCGGTAGGGGTCGGGCGCAGCCGCGACGGTCACGGGAGCTGGTCGGCCGTGGTGGTCGTGGCGCGGGCGCGGGTCGTCGTGCCGGGAGCGGTCGTGGTGCCAGGAGCTGTGGTCGTGATCGGCACGGTCGTGCTGGTCGCCGCGGTCGTGACGACGCCCGTGGGCCGAACCTGGCGGCGATCGCGCAATTCCACGACGCAGGCCGTGGCGCCGGCGCGGGTGCCCTCGCAGTAGCCCGTCCGGACGCGGTCGCGATCGAGCTCGCTGAGCGTTCCGGTCTTGAGGTCGGTGCGGTCGACGACCTCGGGGTTCCACACGAGGAGCCCGTCGGGGACGCCTCGATAGACGACGACGACCCCGCGGTCTTCGCCGACATACCAGGTGTGGGTGGCGCGCCACCACACGACGCCGAAGGCAACCGCGAGGATCACCACGAGCGGG
>SXJQ01000128.1 GCA_005779345.1 Actinomycetota bacterium | reverse complement strand
GGGATTCGGCGCTGCCGACGTCGGCGCGCGCGAGATCCCGCGCGAGGCTCGCGACCTCGTGCTCGGCCATTGGAGCCCGAACTTCGATCGCACGGGCTTCGCCGCGGATCTCGATGTCGTGTTCCCGATCGATCGGCTCGAGGAACTCGCGGCGCGCGGCGAGATCGGCGCTGTGGCGCCACGTCACTTCGCGTTTGCCGGGAACCAGGACGACTCGGTGACGCGGGTGCGTCTCGACTCGGGCCCGCAGGTGGCGCGGGTGCTGCGCGACGACGGTGTCGACGTCGTGTTGTTGACCCCGGTCTGACCGCTGTGTTCGCGCACCGTGTGTGCGCTCGCCCACGTCTTGGAGGCCGCGGGCCTCGCGACCGTCGCGTTGATCTCGGTGCGCAGTGTCGCCGAACGGATGCGTCCTCCGCGGGCCCTCGCCGCGCAGTTCCCACTCGGTCGGCCGCTCGGCCGACCCAATGATCCGGCGTTCCAGCACGACGTGCTGCGGCGTGCGTTCGCACTGCTCGACGCGTCGAGCGGGCCCGTGCTCGCCGACCACCCGGAGGTGATCGAGACCGAGACCGAGCCGTTGGCGTGCGCGATCCCGGCGCGGTTCGATCCGTCACTGCCCCCCGCCGTCGACGAGGCCCAGGCGTTGCGCGCCGCATACGACCGGTCGGTCGCGGCACGCGGCGGGCGCACCTCCGTCGGACGCGTCGCCGACGCGGACGCGATTCCAACCATCGCGGCGGCCTTCGTCCGCATTGCCGACGGCGAGGCATGGGACGCGGTCGGGCTGCCGGCCGATCCCGTGCAGTGCGCGCACGATCTGCGGACGTACTACGAAGAAGCCGCGTTGGCGCTCGACGCCGACGGGGCCGAACCCGGTCGGGCCGAGGCTTGGTTCTACGACGTCAGCGAGGCGGGCCGGACGTTGCTCGCGGCTCGCTCGGCGATGCGCGACGCGGGGGCACCGTTCGAGTTCTGGTTCTACCTCGCCCGCGGAACCCGCTGAGGTCAGCTCAGCAAGGCCCCGACGGCGACGACGAAGCCGGCGATCGCGCTCGCCGCGCCGAGCCGACGGCCGACGACGATGCTCCGAGGGATCCCGCCGAGTTGCGACCAGTGGCGAACGGTCGACAGCCCGACCCGGTCGAGGCCGACCTCGGTGATCCGGAGGCTCTCGCGCCACGACCACACGAAGCCGGACAGGCCGACGACCGCGAACGACAAACCGATCCAGAGCACTTGGCGCGCCACCCCCGTTTCACGCTCAACCCTGACGGAATGTCTAGCAAACTCGGCGGGTCGAGGCATGACGAGAAATGACGAATTCTGACGACGACGAAGACGATCACGCCTCGGCGGCGACGAGCGCGTCGGCGATCCGGTCGAGATCCGGGGGGTCCACCAGGGCGGCGTCGGCGCCGGCGGTGCCCGCGAGCGCGCGGTGGGCGCTGAATCGGGGAGTGGTTCGGATCCAACTCCGGAGACGGTGGTCGCCGACGCTGCGGGCGACGCCGCGGCCGCGAGCGAGCAGACCGCGGTGGCGACCGCGGAACGCTTCGTCGGTCGTCGGGTCGAGCGCGCCGTGGCGCAGGACCAACACGGCCGCGGCCACGGCCAACGGCTCGGTGATCGGGTGCGGCCCGAGTGCGGTGACCCCGAGTGCGGTGACCCCGAGTGCGGAGACATCGTGTGCCAGATACGCGGCGTCGAGCGCGCGATCGTCGCGGCAGGCCTGTTGGTAGGCGGCGAGGCGCGCGGCGCGACCCACGCCGTGGCGCTCGCGCCGCAGCACGTTCGCGACGCGAAAGAAGCGATCGGGGTCGTGTCGCAGCGTGAGCAACATGCTCGTCCACTCGTCGGGGGGTGGGATCTGGCGGTACGCGGTCGTCACGACGCACAGCCCGCGCTCGCGGGCGTCTTCGGGTACCCGCCGATGCGCGAGGTCGTGAGGTACCCCGAGGCGCACCGAACCGAACGACCCGTGCACCCAGAACGTGCCGCAGGCGTCCCAGTCGTGTTGTTGTCGCGGGTCGAGCAACGACCGGAGGAGCGCGGTGGCACGCGCGATCGTGACGCGTTGGATCCGCGCGGTCTGACGGTGGAACGGTGCCTGCTCGTCGTCGAGCGCCTCGAGCCGTGCGCGCGGCGCGGGCTCGGCGTACCGGTCGGGTTCCTCGACCCGGATGGGTCGTCGGCGTGGTCTCGGTCGGTCGCCGGTGGCGGCGCGGCGGCGCGGTCGCGCGCCGGCACAGCGGCGGGTCCCAGAACCTGCGGTCGGGCTCCACTCCGGGAGGCAGCCGCGCGTCGAGGTCATGGACGAACTGGACCTCACCGGCCGCGGTCTCGACCAGCCAGCCCCGGCCGGGCCAGGCCTCGACCGAGGCGAACCGCGGGAGCACCCACCACAGCGTCACGTCGTCCATCGAACACCGGTTCGATCGATTCGCCAAATGTCGAGATCAGCGGGGCCTGGGGCCGACTGCTCCCGACGTTCCCTCGGGCGAATGCATGAGATCGTGGCCGGAATCACCGCGCCGCTTCAGGCCGGGCGTCGCGCTGCCGACCTGAACCCCGAGCGTGGGGCGAGCACGGAGGGCGATCGGTGAGAACGGCGACAGGGGCGGACGTCGACCAATTGGTCGCCGAAGTGACGCGGATCCCGGTGCAACCGGGGGCCGCGATGCGCCTGATGCGCATGCTCGACGATCCACGGACGTCGGCAGCGGCCCCCGGCAAGGTGATCGAGAGCGACCCGAGCCTGTCCGCGCGATTGATCCAACTCGCCAACGCGTCGTACTACGGGCTCCCCGAGGCGGTCTCGAGCTCGTGGCGCGCGGTCACGATCGTGGGGCTCTCGACGCTGCGGTCGGTCGTCGCGACTGCGATTCTCGACATCGGCACGGCCGAGGGTCTCTCGGTGCCCGACGGATTCTGGAGTCACTCGGTCGCCGCGGCCGCGGCGGCGGGTCTCGTGGCGCCGCGCGTCGGCGTCGATCCGGGTGAGGCGTTCAGCGCCGGACTGCTCCACGATGTCGGCACCGCGCTGGTGTTCCGCCGCGCGCGTGAGCACTACGACGAGGTTGCCGCGGCGGTGCTCGCGGGCAGTGATCTGATCGAGGCCGAGCGGGCGATCCTCGGGGTCGATCACGGCGAGCTCGGCGCCCGCGCCGTGGCCGCGCTCGGCTTCCGTCACGACGCGGTCGAAGCCATGCGATTCCACCATGCCCCGGCACCGCTCGGGCGCGACGCCATGGGTCTCGGGATGTTCGCCGCGGTGATCCGTGCCGCCGACGCGCTCGCCGCGGTCGTCGTCGACGAGCCCGTCGCCGAGACCGACCGCGACCTCGACGCCGTGCTTCGAGCCGTCAACGTCGCCGAGCACGAACGCCAGCCGCTGTTCCAACGGGTGTGCGAGCTGGTCGACGACCTCGAATCCATGTTGGGAGGAGGAGTATGACCTGCTCACTCGATCTCGACGACGTCCCGGTCCCGATGATGGTCGTCGATCGCGGCACGGTACGCGAAGCCAACGCCGAGGCATGTCGGATGCTCGGTCGCGACCGTGCCTGGCTCGTCGGTCGCGAGGCCGCCAACCTGCTCGACGAGGTCGACGCCGAGATGTTGGCACTGGCACTCGGCGGTGGCGTGCTCGACCGGCTCGTCGTCCGCCTCGTTCCCGAGCTCGGTGGGACGTCGCTCGAGCTCCAACTCTCGCGCCAGCGCGACACCGGCGTGGTCGTCGCGTTGCGCGACGTCACCGAGTTGCTGAGCGCGCGCCGGCGCGCCGAAGACCTCCAGGCCGAGTTGCGGTACCTCGCCACGCACGACGTGCTCACCGGTGTTCCCAATCGTTCGCTGTTGCGCGACCGCATCGACCAGGCGTTGCGACGCTCGCGACGCTTCGGCTTTCGGTTCGCGATCCTGTTCTGCGACCTCGATGGCTTCAAGGCCATCAACGATCGTTACGGCCACGACGCGGGCGACCGAGTCTTGATCGAGACCGCGCGCCGCATCGAGCGCGTGCTCGGCGAGCACGGTGGCACGGTGGCGCGTTTCGGCGGTGACGAGTTCGTTGTGCTCTACGAGGGTGACGACGACCCCTGCGTGGTCGGCACGTTCGCCTCGCGTCTCATCGAGTCGATCGTCGTCCCGATCGAGCACGACGGGGCAATGCTGTCGGTGGGAACCTCGATCGGCCTCGCGATCCCCGACGGCCACGGCACGGTCGATTCGCTGATCGGCGCGGCCGACGCGGCGATGTACGCGGCGAAGTTGCGGGGCAAGGGCTGCTGGGAGATCGCCGGCAGGGCGAGCGGCGACCGCAGGGGCGAAGCGGCCTGACGCGTCACGGCCATCGCGGTGGGCGGACGGCGATGCTCAGGTGCGCAGGCGCACGATCTCGTAGAGGTTGGAGCCCGCGACCAGAAACCAGAATCCCGTCGCGAACAGCAGTGCGACGGTGGCTCGCCACTCGGTGAAGAGCCGGGCCGCGAGCCAGCAGACGCCGATGCCGGCGACGAGTCGCAGTCCGAGCATGCCTTCGAGCCCGATCGAGTGGATCAGTCTCGCGGCGAGCGGGTTCGCCTCGTAGAGGCCGACGTACGCGCGCAACGCGACGAAGGTGGTGGCCACATCGGCGAACGTCGCTGCCACTCCGAGGCGGAACAGACTTCTCGTCGACACCGGGCGAAACTAACGAGGTCGCGACCACGGGGCGTGGCACTCCCGACACCGTGTCGGGGAGTGACAGGCGAGTTGTCCGATACGCGGTGGTTGTCGCGCGAGCGGTGAAGATCGGTGGTGAGGTCAGCCGCGTCGCAGGCGTCCGCGCAGCGCTGCGAACGCCAGGGTGAAGCTGACCGCGCCGACGAGCGCGGTGACCCCGAGTGCTTCGAGCAGGCTCGAACGATTCCAGCCGACCAGGATCAGGTCGCGCTGTGCCGCGAGGAGGTAGGTCACCGGGTTCACCTCGGCGACGGCCGCGAGCCACCCCGTGAGTGCCTCGGCGGGGAGGAACGCGGTGGTGAGGAACATGAACGGGAAGAAGAGCAAGAAGCTCGAGTTCACCGCCGCGGGATTGCCCGTCTTCAGTGCGATCGCGTACGCGAACCCGGTGAACGCGAGCCCCCACAGACCGGCGACGAGGATGAAGGTCACGACTCCGAGTAGGCCGGTTTCGAAGCGCACGCCGACCGCGAACCCGAGGAACAGCACCGGGACCGTGAGCGAGCAGACGAGCACGAAGTCGGCCATCATCAGCCCGAGCAACAAGGTCGCTCGGCGGATCGGGGTGAGCAGGAGGCGGTCGAAGTAGCCGTTCTGGATGTCGGTGACGAGCGCGCCCGCGCGCGACACGCCCGTGACCGCGTTCAAGATCGCGACCGGCAACTGGAACGCCTTGAAGTCGAGGTCGCCGAAACCTCGTTCGACGAAGCTCTGCAACGCCCCGATGTTGACGACGAAGAAGAACAACGGGATCGACAGCGCAGGCAGGATCGCCTCGGGTTCACGCGACGCGAGCCGTAACGCCCGGCGTGCGACGGTGAGCAGGTCGGTGGTGAATCCAGCCTGCCGCGCGGTGACCCCGGTCGATTGCCCGGGTGACGGCGAGGTCGTGGTGGTCATGACTCGTCTCCTCGGAGGTGACCGCCGGTCAGCTCGAGAAACACGTCGTCGAGCGTCGGTGTGCGCAGCGTGAGTTCGCGCACTCGTATTCGTGCAGCGTCGAGGGCAACCGCGACCGGGCTGATCGCGGCCGCGCCGTCGAGGGCGGCGACGAGGATCTGTTCGCCGCGCACGTCGACGCGCTCGACGCCCGCGACGCCGTCGAGTGCTGGCCCGACGCGCTCGGGCTCACCCTCGACGCGCACCATGATCAAGTCGGTGCCGACGGTGCGCTTGAGCGCGGTGGGCGTGTCTTCGGCGACGATCCGACCCGCGGCGATGATCCCGACGCGGTCGCAGAGCAGGTCGGCCTCCTCGAGATACTGCGTCGTGAGGAAGATCGTGACGCCGAGGTCGCGGTTGAGTCGTTGCACCTCCTCCCACACGGTCTGGCGGCTCGACGGGTCGAGGCCGGTCGTTGGCTCGTCGAGAAAGAGCACCTCGGGCTCGTGGATGAGTGCAGCCGCGAGGTCGAGGCGCCGGCGCATGCCGCCGCTGTAGGTCGCAATCCGCCGGTCGATCGCATCGCCGATGGACACCATCTCGATGACGGCCGTGGTGCGCGCAATGCGCTCGGCACGATCGAGGCCGTACAGCCGCGCCTGGAGGTCGAGCAGTTCGGCGCCGGTCTGTTTGGGGTCGAGTGCCGCATCCTGGAGCGCAACGCCGATGCGCAGCCGTACCGCCTCGCTCTCGGTGGCGACGTCGTGTCCGGCAACCGTCGCGCTCCCGGCGGTCGGTGTGAGCAGCGTCGTGAGCATCCGGACGGTC
>SXJQ01000127.1 GCA_005779345.1 Actinomycetota bacterium | reverse complement strand
CTAAGTGGTCGCCGAGGCCGATGCCGACCGCCGGCGCGACCTCGAGGCGACGTTGCCGGGCGTGCGGATCGTCCCCAGCGCGGCGTGGGCGGTCCCCGACACCGAGGCCGTGATCGTGGCCGTGAAGCCCGCTGATGTCGCGGCCGTGCTCGAAGGTGCCGGCGCGACCCTCCCCGAGCACGCGCTGGTGCTGTCGATCGCCGCCGGCGTCAGGATCGCGGAGCTCGAACGGCTCGCGCCGGGCCGTCCGGTGGTGCGGGCGATGCCCAACACGCCGGCGGTCGTACGCCGGGCGGCGTCGGCGATCGCCGCCGGGCACCTGGCCACGGAGGCGGATCTCGATCTCGCGACGAGCCTGCTCGGCGCGGTCGGGACGGTCGTGCGCGTCGAGGAGCATCTGCTCGACGCGGTCACGGGCTTGTCGGGCTCGGGGCCCGCGTACCTGTTCCTCGTAGCGGAGGCGCTCATCGAGGCCGGGGTGCTCGCCGGGCTCCCCCGCGAGACGTCGTCCGATCTCGTCATCCAGACACTGCTCGGTTCGGCCACGCTCCTCGCCGAGGCGCGCGACCCCGAGAAGCTCCGGGCGATGGTCACCTCCCCCGGCGGCACCACGGCCGCGGGGCTGCGCGAACTCGAACGCTCCGGGCTGCGCGCGGCGATGCTCGACGCCGTGACGGCCGCGACCGAGCGGTCGCGCGAACTCGGGGGCTGACCTGTCGGCGCGGGCGCTGACCTGCGAACTCGGGTCAGTGTGACGGATCACCACCCCCGTGCGCCTCGGTGGACAGCACGAGGATCCGACCTCTATGGTGGCCGCACGGCGGGCCGGAGTAGGGAGTACCCGTGGCGCAAGAGCTCAGCAAGTCGCGCTTTCTCACGGTGCAAGAGGTCGCAGACCTGATGCGCGTGTCATCGATGACGGTCTATCGACTGATCAAGGCGTGCGACCTTCCGGCGGTGCGGGTCGGCCGGTCGTTCCGAGTCGCCGATACCGATGTCGACGCGTACCTCGCGTCTCGCTACACCCAGGCCGGCTGACCGTCCACGTGCGCCGGCCGCGTTCGCGGTGGCGCCGAGGCGCCCCGAACCCGCGGCGACCGATACGTTCGGCGCCGTGACCGAACTCGCTCCGTTCGTCTCGTTCCTCTCCGACTACGGCACCCGCGACGAGTTCGTCGGGGTGTGCAAGGCGGTGATGCTCGAGTTGGCACCGCATCTCCAGTTCGTCGACATCACCCACGAGGTCGCCCCGTTCGACGTGCGCGGCGGCGCACTCACCTTGGTCCGTGCGATCCAGTACCTGCCGAGCGGCATCGTGCTCGCGGTGGTCGATCCCGGAGTGGGAACCGAGCGGCGGGCGATCGCGGTCGAGGTCGAAAACGGTGTGCTCATCGGTCCCGACAACGGACTGTTGGCGCCGAGCGTCGCGATGCTCGGCGGCGCGAGTCGGGTGTTCGCGCTCGACAACGCGGAGTACCAGTTGCCCGCGCCGGGCGGGACGTTCGCCGGACGCGACGTGATGGCGCCCGCGGCCGGGCACCTCGCGGCCGGGGTGCCGATCGAGGAACTCGGCAGCGAGGCCGATCCGAACTCGTTGGTCCCGGGGCTGTTGCCGTTGCCGCAGGAGGGCGACGACGGGCGCATCGACGGTGAGGTGCTCTGGGTCGACCGATTCGGCAACTGCCAGCTCAACATCGACCCCGACATGTTCATCGCGCGAGCGATCGCGCCAGGCGACGGGGTGGAGCTGCATATCGGCGCGGAGATCCGTCGAGCCCGTTGGGTCGATACCTACGCGAGTGCGCGGCCTGCCGAACTGGTGCTCGTCACCGACAGCTACGGGCTGGTGTCGATCGCGCTCGACCGTCGGAGCGCGGCCGAGTACCTGAACGCAGCCATCGGGACCCCGGTCGTCGTGGTGCCCCCCGACCTTCCGGGCGCGCTCGCGGCGGGCGAGGTGCCCGTGCGGCTCGGCCCGCCAGAGGGAAGCCGGCCAGCGGAAAGCCGGCCGGAGAGGAACCGAGAGGAAGGCTCGCCGTGAGGAAGGGAACCACCATCGCGATCGTCGGCCTGTTGGGCGCGATCCTGCTCGCGAACCTCGTGCTGTTCGTCAAGCTGACCTAGGAAGCTCACCGAGGAATTTCACCGCGGGAGCGACGGGCGCCGAGCACGATTGCGAACGAGGGTCGTGCGACAGAAGTTACGGGGTTCCGGCCGCCGCTGTGGACGTTTCTGGGGCGGGCTGGGAGGCTACGTTGCATGACCTCCGGTGGTCTCCCACCGAGGGCCACACCGCCCACAGTACGCACCGGAACCCCGATCTCGTTCCTGCCGGGGCGCCCCTCCGGGGTGATTTCCCGGTGGCCGTTCCCGGCAGGTGTGCCAGTAATTACGGCGCTCTGCGCGCGACTCTTGAGAGGAATTCTCACGGAGAGTGAGATTCGAGCGACCGGCCACCCCGGTTATGCTCGCCGCCCGTGAACCTCGCCGCGCGACTCCTCTCCGGGCCCCGCGCCGACCTCGAACCTGCCGGGCACGAACGTGTCGTGCTGCGCAGTCCGACCGCGACGCTCACGGCGGCAGCGCTCGCGGCGCGCGCGGCCGGTGTCGCCGGGGCGATCGCTGCTGCGGTCGAACCCGACGCGCGGGTCGCGATCCTCGCCGACAACGACGAGCACTTCGTCGTCGCGTACCTCGGGATCCTGAGCGCCGGGCGCGTCGCGGTGCCGCTCAACCCGCAGTCGCCCGACTCCGATCTCGCCCGCAAGCTCGACGCGGTCGGCGCGAGCCTGCTCGTCACGGGACCGGGTCGCGACGGCGTCGCGGTTCCGGTGCCGGTCACCCCGATCGAAGCGCTCGAGACGCTCGACGCGGCGCCGATCACTCCGGTCGCGCGCGAGACCGACGACCTCGCGGTGCTGCTCTTCACGTCGGGCACGGCAGGAATGCCGAAGGCAGCGATGCTCACCCACGGGTGCCTCGCCGCGAACCTCGATCAGGTGCAGTCGACCCCGGGCCTCGCGTTGCGCGCCGACGACATCGGCCTCGCGGTGTTGCCCTTCTTCCATGTCTTCGGCCTCAACGTCGTGCTCGGCCTCGCGCTCGCGTCGGGCGGTTGCATCGTGTGCGTGCCGCACTTCGACCCCGCCGCGACCCTGGCGACGATCCGCGACGAACGCGTGACGGTCGTTGCGGGGGTCCCGGCGATGTACCGGGCGTGGCTCGATCTCGCCGTTGCGCCCGCCGACGCGTTCGCCGGTGTGCGGCTCGCGGTGTCGGGGGCCGCGGCGATCGGTCGCGAAACACTCGCCGAGATGCAACAGCGGTTCGGCGTCGAGGTGCACGAGGGGTATGGGCTCACCGAGGCCTCACCGATCGTCACGACCTCCGCGGTCGATGCCGCCGTGCGTCCCGGCTCGATCGGACCGCCGCTGCCCGGCGTCGAGATCCGACTCGTCGACCGCGACGGCGACGACGCGCTCGACGGCGATCCAGGCGAGATCTGGGTGCGTGGCGCCAACGTTTTCGCGGGCTATTGGCAGGATCCCGAGACGAGCGAGCGGGTGCTCGCCGGTGGTTGGCTCCACACCGGCGACATCGCGGTCGCCGACCACGATGGCTGGCTCACGCTCGTCGACCGGAGCAAGGACCTCATCATCGTCTCGGGCTTCAACGTGTACCCGGGCGAGGTCGAGACGGCGCTCGTCGAACACGAGAGCGTCGTCGACGCGGCCGTGATCGGTGAGTCGGATCCGCGCAGCGGGGAGAAGGTCGTCGCGTTCGTCGTCGCGGCCCCCGGCGCGTCGCCGACGCCGACGATCCTCACCGCGCACCTGCGCCGACGCCTCGCGCGCTACAAGATCCCCCAGCGTTTCGAGGTCGTCGACGAACTCCCTCACACGTTCGCGGGCAAGGTGCTTCGCCGCGAACTGCGCGAGGCCGCGCGGCCTGCGGCCGTCCAGAAACCCGCGTAGACCACCGAGATCCCCGACGCGGTGCACAACGCGAAGGCTTCGTCGTGTCCGATAGCGCCCTGCACGAGTCCGCCGCTCGACAGCACGAGTGTGCCGAGCGCGATCAACGCGTTGGCGGCCGCGAGACGACCCATCGTCGGCTCGGAGCGGCGCCGACGGAACCGCAGCGACGAGATGATCGCGCCGACGATCAACACGGTCGCGCCGAGCCCGGATCCCGCCGCCGCCAGGATGCGCGGCAACAGGTCGAGGTGGTCCTTGCCGACCGGGATCGTCTCGCGAGGCAGCGTGCCGTGGATCGGTGACGACAACATCGTGCCGACCGCGATCCCGGAGAAGAAGACGAGCCCGACGCGCACGCGGTCGCCGAGGCGCGTCCCGCCGAGGAGGTACACGGTGCCGAGCGCGAGCCAGGGGACGTTGAGGATCGCGCCGAGCAGGTAGAAGGCCCGGTACGTCCCCGGATCCCAACCGGTCGAGCTGCCGAGGAACAAGGCGACCGCCGCGAGCGCGAACAGCGCGAGCGCGATCGTCCAGGCGAGCTCGTGCGGCCTGCGGAAGCGGTGATAGCGCACCGAGGTGGCCTGGGCGAACAGGGTCGACACGACGGCGGCGACGACGGCGGCGAGGGCGACCATGGCGAGGCCGAACCTAGCGCCCACTTCGGGAAATTGTTCACAAGGTCGATACTGTGAGCCGCCACCCCAGGGTGAGGAGCCCCCGTGTCCGAGTCCGGCCGCCGGATCCCCGAAGCCACCGTCACCCGGCTCCCCCTCTACTACCGCGCGCTGCTCGAGACCGCCGAGGCGCGGGTGGCGACGATCTCCTCGGACCGCCTCGCCGAGCTTGCCGGCGTCAACGCGGCCAAGGTCCGCAAGGACCTCTCGTATCTGGGGTCCTACGGCACCCGCGGCGTCGGCTACGACGTCGAGTACCTGCTGCACGAGATCGCTCGCGAGCTCGGCCTCACCCAGGACTGGCCGTGCGTCATCGTCGGCGTCGGCAATCTCGGCGCCGCGCTCGCCAACTATCGCGGGTTCGGCGCTCGCGGCTTCCGGGTCGTCGCGCTCGTCGATGCCGACGACGCCAAGATCGGCTCCACCGTCGCCGACCTCTGTGTGGAACCGCTCGCCGACCTCGGTGGCACCGTCGAACGGCATCAGATCGCGATCGGGATCATCGCGACGCCGGGTGGCGCGGCCCAAGACGTCGCCGATGCGCTCGTCGCCGCCGGCGTCCGCAGCATCCTCAACTTCGCGCCCGGCGTGCTCACCGTGCCGCCCGAGGTGTCGGTCCGCAAGGTCGATCTCGCGACCGAACTGCAGATCCTCGGCTTCTACCAACTGCGCGGACTCAACGGCGCCGCCCTCCACAAGCGCGCACCCCGGTGAACGCCGACCCGACTCCGGGGCGACCGGGCCTCGCGGGCTGGCCCGTCAATCTCGTGGTTCGCGACCGGCGCGTCGTCGTCGTCGGCGGCGGCCGCATCGCCGCGCGCAAGGCCGAGCCGCTCCTCGAGCTCGGCGCCCGCGTCGTCGTGGTCGCACCGACCGCCGGTGCCGACATCGCTGCGTGGGGCGCCGCCGGCCGCGTCGAACTCCACGAGCGCGGTTTTCGACCCACCGACCTCGACGGCTGCTGGCTCGTGGTGACGGCCACCGACGACCCGGCGGTCAACACGGCCGTCGCCGTCGCGGCCGAGGACCGGCGGATCTGGTGCAACAGTGCCGACGACCCCGCGAACTGCTCGTTTACGCTGATGTCGGTGGTGCGCCAGGCGGATCTGGTCGTGGCGATCGGCAGTGGCGGTCGGAGCCCGGCGCTCGCGACCTGGTTGAAGGCGCATGTCGAGGAGGAGATGGGCCCTGAGTACGCGACGCTCCTCGACCTGCTCTCGGAGGCTCGGGAGGCCCTGCGATCCGATGGCACGCGGACCGAGGACGCCGATTGGCAGCGGGCGCTGCGATCCGGCATCGTTGACCTCGTCCGTGCGGGTCGGATCGCCGAGGCGAAGGAGCTCCTGAGCGAATGTCTCTGATCGTCGTCGGCCTGAATCACCGTACGGTGCCCGTCGAGTTGCTCGAACGGATGGCCGTGCCCGACTCGGCGCTCGGCAAGGTCCTGCACGATCTCTCCGAACGCGAGCACCTGCTCGAGGTTGCGGTGTTGTCGACGTGCAACCGCACCGAGATCTACGCCTACTGCAGCCGCTTCCACAGCGCGGTCGGCGACGTGGTGCAGTTCCTCGCCGACTACTCCGCAGCGCCGGCCGACGAATTGTCCGAGCACCTCTACACCTACTACGACGACGCCGCGGTCACGCACCTGTTCAACGTCGCCGCGGGCCTCGACTCGATGATCGTCGGCGAGAACGAGATCCTCGGACAGGTCCGCGACGCCTGGCAGGTCGCCGTCGACGAGGGAACCGCCGCGACGCTGCTCGGCTACGCGTTCCGTCATGCCGTCGAATCGGGCAAGCGGGTGCGCACCGAGACCGAGATCAACCGCCACCCGGTCTCGGTCTCCTCGGCGGCGGTCGCGGTTGCCGGCGAACGCCTCGGCGGGCTCGAGGGCTGCAGCGTCCTCGTGCTCGGCGCCGGCGAGATGAGCGAGGGGATGTCGCAGGCCGTCGCCCGGCGCGACATCGCCGACATCACGATCGCGAACCGCACCGTGGAGAACGCCCGGGCGCTCGCCGAGCGGGTCGGCGGCCGCGTCGTGCCGATCCCCGAGGTCGAGGCGCAACTCGCCGCGGTCGACCTCGTGCTCGCGTCGACGGGTGCCCACGACGTGCTGGTCGAACGTTCGGTGGTCGAGGCCGCGATGGCACACCGCCCCGACCGCAAGCTGCTCATCGTCGACGTCGCTCTGCCGCGCGACTTCGACCCGGGGGTCGGGGAGATCCCGGGCGTCACGCTGCTCGACCTCGACGATCTCAAGGACTACGCCCGCCGCAGCAGTCGGCGTCGGAGCACCGAGATCACCCGTGCCCGCGAGATCGTGTCGGCGGCCATCGACCGGTATCTCGACGAGCGCCGCCAGCGCATGGTCGCGCCGGTCGTCGCTGCGCTGCGCGAACGCGGGACCGAGATCCGCAACGGCGAACTCGACCGGTTCGCGGCGCGCTTCGGTGATCTGGCCCCGGAGACGCGCGCTGCGGTCGAGGCGGTCGTCGACGCCGTGGTCAACAAGCTGTTGCACGAACCAACCGTGCGCCTCAAGGAGTCGGCAGGAACCGATCGCGGCGACCTCTTCGTCGACGCCGTGCGCGCGTTGTTCGACCTCGCCGACGCGTCTGCCGACCAGCCCGAGGGCTGACCGATGCTGCGCATCGCGACGCGGGGGAGCGCCCTCGCTCGCCGCCAGGCCGCGCGCGTCGTCGAGCGCCTCGGCGGTCCCGACCACGAGCTGGTGATCATCACGACCACCGGCGACGCGCGCACCGACGTCCCCATCCACGAACTCGGCGGCCAGGGTGTCTTCGTCAAGGAAGTGCAGCACGCGGTACTCGACGGCCGCGCCGATCTCGCGGTGCACTCCGCCAAGGACCTCCCCGGCGTCACCGTCGACGGGCTCGTGATCGGCGCGTTCCCCGAACGCGCCGATGTACGCGACGCGCTCGTCGGTGCGCGGCTCGCCGACCTCGAACCGGGCGCGACGGTCGCCACCGGCGCCGTCCGGCGGCGCGCCCAACTCGCCGCGCTCCGACCCGACCTCGTGTTCGTCGAACTGCGTGGCAACATCGACACCCGCCTCGCGAAGGCTGTCGACGTGGGCGCGGTCGTGGTCGCTGCCGCCGCGCTCGAACGGCTCGGTCGCACGCACGCGATCACGGAGTACCTGGAGCCCGCGGTGTTGCTGCCCCAGGTCGGGCAGGGAGCACTCGCCGTCGAGTGCCGGATCGACGACCGTCGCGCGCAGCAGCTCCTCGCCACGATCGACGATCCGGTCGTGCGGCGAACGGTCGGCGCGGAGCGGTCGTTCCTCCGAGCGCTCGGGGGCGGATGCGAGCTGCCGGTGGGCGCGCTCGCCACGATCACCCCCGACGGCCGGATCGACCTCGAGGTCCTGCTCGCCGACGCTGGCGGCGTGCGCCGCGCCCGCGTGCTCGGCCCCCACCCCGACGCGCTCGGCCGCGCGGCACTCGCCGCGCTCGAGACCACCCGGACCGCACGATGAGGTGCGCATGACCGTTCATCTCGTCGGCGCAGGTCCTGGCGACCCGGGGCTGCTCACCTGCCGCGGCGCGGAGCTGCTCGCGCAGGCCGATGTGGTCGTCCACGATCGGCTCGCGTCGTCGCGACTGCTCGATCTCGCGCCGCGACACGCGGTGCGCATCGATGTCGGCAAGGCGCCGGGACACGTCGCCATGGACCAGCAACAGATCAATGCGACGCTCGTGGAGCACGGTCTCGCCGGGCGCTGTGTCGTGCGGTTGAAGGGCGGCGACCCGTTCGTCTTCGGGCGCGGCGGCGAGGAGGCCGAGGCTGCCTACGCCGCCGGTATTCCGGTCGAGGTTGTCCCCGGTATCAGCGCCGCCAACGGAGCCGCCGCCGCCGCGCAGATCGCGCTGACGCACCGTGACGCCTCGAGCATCGTCAGCTTCGTCGCCGGCCAGTGCAAGGGGCTTTCCGAACAGGACTGGTCGGGCCTGACCGGCAAGGGCCGGACGCTGGTGATCTACATGGGTCTCAAGACCGCGCCGCAGATCGCCGACAAGCTGATGGCCGACGGGCTCGCGCCTGACATGCCGGTGGCGGTGATCGAGAACGCCGCGCGCCCGCAGATGCGGGTCCTGCGCGGCGTGCTGGCAGCGTTGCCCGAGATCGTTTCGCGTGAGAGGGTCACTACCCCGGCCCTGATCGTGATCGGCGAGGTCGTCGCACGCCCCCGACAGAGCGGCGACCTCACTACCCCTGACCAAGAACTGGCGGCGCTGGCCGTGGAGGCGATGCAATGAAGATCCTGACCGGAAACGATCTCAAGACGGGCGTGGTTACCTGGTGGGACGGCACTGGCTGGTCGCTCCATGTCGACCATGCCGTCGACGTAGGTGAGCGCGCAGACGAGATCATTGCTCGCGAGGAATCGGGCCGCCGCGTCAACGCCGCCTATGCCATCGAGGCCGAGCGGACCGACAAGGGTGTCCGCCCCGCCCACATCAAGGACCGCGTCCGCGCTCTTGGCCCGACGGTCCGCCCCGACCTGACCCTCAAACCCGCCGACCCCGACGCCGGCAACTGGGTGATCTGACATGTATCAGTACGATAGTTATGACCAGGCGATGGTCGATGCGCGGGTGGAGGAATTCCGCGACCAGACCCGGCGCCGCCTTGAAGGCAAGCTGCCCGAGG
>SXJQ01000126.1 GCA_005779345.1 Actinomycetota bacterium | reverse complement strand
TCCCTCGTGGAAGATCTTCCCCGCACTGCTCGCCGGCAACGGGGTCGTGATCAAGCCCTCCGAGCTCGCTCCGGCGTGTTGCGACGCGTTCGTCGACGCATGCCGCGACGCGGGGATCCCCGACGGTCTCGTCAACGTCGTCCACGGTTTCGGCGAAACGGGGGCCGCGCTCTCGACCCACCCGGGCGTCCGCGCGGTGTCGTTCACCGGATCCGTCCCGACCGGGCGAACCGTCGCCGCCGCCGCGATGGCCGTCGGCCCCAAGCTCGTGAGCCTCGAACTCGGCGGCAAGAACGCGATGATCGTGATGGACGACGCGGATCTCGATCTCGTCGTGGAGGGCGCGCTCTTCGGTGCGTTCGGCACCGCCGGTCAACGCTGCACGAGCACGTCGCGCCTCGTGGTGCACCGGGCCGTCGCCGACGAGCTCGTCGGCCGCATCGTCGACCGCGCTGCCGCGCTCCGGATCGGCGACCCGCTCGACGCCGCCACCGACGTCGGGCCGGTGATCGATGCCGTCGCGCTGCACCGCATCGCGGCCATGGTCGACCGCGCGCGCGGCGAGGGCAACGCCGTCGTGCTCGGCGGCACGCTCGCGGAACCGGCCGGATGCGACGGCGGCACGTTCTTCGCTCCCACCGTCGTGCGTGGCGTGCACCGCGACAGCTTCCTCGCCCGCAACGAGGTGTTCGGCCCGGTGCTCTCGGTGCTCGAGGTCGACGACTTCGACGACGCGATCGACACCGTGAACGACTGCGAATACGGCCTCAGCTCCGCGATCTACACGCGTGACGTCAACCGCGCGATGCAGGCGGTGCACCGGCTCGACACCGGCATCGTCTACGTCAACGCGCCGACCATCGGTGCCGAGATCCACTTGCCGTTCGGCGGCAACAAGCACACCGGCAACGGCTACCGCGAGGCCGGAACCCGCGGCTTGGAGCAGTTCAGCGAGACGAAGTCGGTCTACATCGACTACTCGGGCCGACTCCAGAAGGCCCAGATCGACAACCGCGAGTCGCTCGCGTGACCACCGGGGCACAGGCGATCGCGGACACCCTGCGCACGATGGGCGTCGACCTCGTGTTCGGGCTGCCCGGCGTCCACAACCTCGCGTTGTGGCCCGCGTGTGAGGCCGCGGGAATCCGGATCGTCGGCAGCCGCCACGAACAGGGTTGCGCGTACGCCGCCGACGGTTACGCGCGTGCGACCGGCAAGGTCGGTGTCGCGCTCGTCACGACGGGGCCGGGCGCGGCCAACACGCTCGGCGCGGTCGGCGAGGCCTGGGCGAGCAAGAGCCCGATCGTCGTCATCGCGACCGACATCCCCAGCACCCATCGACGCGCCGGCACGTACCGCGGGGTACTCCACGAATCCACCGACCAGCCCGGCATGTTCGCGCCGGTCACCAAGGTGCAGACCCGCTGCCTCGAGCAGGCGTTCGACGTCGCGAGTGCCCCTCCGACCGGTCCGGCCTACTTCGAGATCCCGACTGACCATCTCCTGGGCGACCATCTCCTGGGCGACCACGGCGGGTTCGACTTCGCCGACGAGGGCAGCGACGGCCGCTCGCATTTCGGCGAGATCGCCGACCGGCCGCTGATCTGGGTCGGCGGCGGGGCGAAGAACGCGACCGACCAGATCGACCGGCTCGCGCGCCGACTCGGCGCACCGGTCGTCACGACGTACTCGGCGCGCGGCGTCCTGGCGGCGGGTCACCCGCACCTCGTCCCGGCGCCACCACACGAGCCGCAGGTCACCGCGTTGATCCGCCGGGCCGGTTGCACGATCGTGATCGGTTCCGACCTCGACGCCATGAACACGATGGCGTGGAAGCTCCCGCTGCCCGCGCCGCGCTTCGCGATCAACGTCGACGCTGCCGACGCCACGAAGAACTACGAGATGGACTGGGTGTTCGAGGGAACCGTCGAGGATCTCGACGAGACGCTGATCGACACGCTCCCCCGGCGCGATCCCTGGTTCGGCGACCTCGCCGCGATCGGCCACGCGGTGCGTGACGAGCTCCGGGCAGCTCCCGAGACCGCCGAGAGCATCGAGTTCCTCGAGCGGACCGAGGAAGTGCTGCACGCGCACGACGACCCGGTCGTGTTCGCCGACATGTGCGTCGCCGGGTACTGGCTCGCGGGCCACCTCGCCGTCCACCGCGCCCGCGGCCTCCACTACCCGATGGGATGGGGGACGCTCGGCTGGGCGTTCCCTGCCGGCATCGGCGCGGCGGCCGCGGGCCTACCGAGCGTCGCGTTCGTCGGCGACGGCGGGATGCTGTTCGCGCTGGGCGAGCTGGCCACCGTCGCGCAGGAGCAGCTCCCGCTCACGGTGGTCGTCGTCGACGACGGCGGGTACGGCATGCTGCGGTACCCGCACGAGATCGTGCCCGGTTGCGAACTCGCTGCGGTCGACTTCGTCGCCGTCGCCGAGGGCTTCGGGATTCCGGCGACCCAGGTCGATGGGGTCGGCGCCGCCTACGAGCAAGCACTCGGCACCGCGCTCGCGGGCGGCGGACCGCGCTTGCTCCACGTTCGTGCCCGTCTCTTCCCACCCCGAACGACCAGCCCCCGCTGGCCGATGAAGTAACGAGTCCGGAGGTCGACCCATGGCGTTCCGTGTCACCTACGCCACCCTCAGCGCCGACAATGAGGAACTCCACGCGGCATTCGACCGCGGCGTCGACACCGCGCGCGCGATGCTCGGCAAACGTCACGCGAACGTGATCGACGGCGCCGCCGTCGATCACAGCACCCACTACTCGACGGTCTCGCCGACCGATCGAGCGGACGCGATCGGCACCTTCGCCACCGCCACGCCGGCCGACGTCGCCGACGCGGTCGCCGCGGCGCGGCGGGGCGCCGCGGCATGGGCTGCGACCCCATGGGCGACGCGCTGCGACATCCTCGATCGCGGTGCCGACATCATCAGCGAACGCCGGAACGAACTCAGCGCGCTGCTCACGATGGAGGTCGGCAAGAACCGGCTCGAAGCGCTCGGCGATGTCGAGGAAACTGCCGACCTCATCCGCTACTACACGCACCAGATGCGCGAGCACGACGGGTTCGCGCTCCCGATGGGTCGTCTGAGCCCCGCCGAGCACACCAGCGATGTGATGCGCCCCTACGGCGTCTGGGCGATCATCGCCCCGTTCAACTTCCCGGCCGCGTTGTCGGGTGGCCCGATGGGTGCGGCGCTCGTCGCCGGCAACACCGTGGTGCTCAAGCCGAGCGAGATCGGCGGCGCGACGAGTTTCGAGATCGCACGCGCGCTCTGGGACGGTGGCGTGCCGGCCTCCGCGCTCCACGTCGTCTTCGGGCCGGGCGACCCGGTCGGACGCGCGCTCGTCGACGACCCCGGCGTCGACGGTCTCACGTTCACCGGCAGCCATGAGGTCGGCATGGAGATCCACCACCGCTTCGGCACGCGCCACCCGAAGCCCGCGATCTGCGAGATGGGTGGCAAGAATCCCGTCGTCGTGACCGCGCGCGCCGACCTCGACCTCGCGGCCGAGGGCACGGTGCGTTCCGCATTCGGCCTCACGGGGCAGAAGTGCAGCGCCGCGTCGCGCGCGTACATCGAGCGCGTCGTCTACGACGACTTCGTGGCCCGCGTCGTCGAACGCGCGAACGCGATCGAGGTCGGCGACCCGCTCGATCGCAACGTGTGGATGGGTCCGGTGATCGACGAGGCCGCGGTCGCTCGGTACGAGCGGGCCACCGCGCAGGCCGAGCGCGAGGGACGCGTCCTGTGCGGCGGGCGGCGCCTCACCGACGGCGCGCTCGCGGCCGGACACTTCGTGGCACCGACCGTCGTCGCGCTCCCGGCCGACAGCTCGCTGTGGGCGACGGAACTCTTCGTGCCGTTCCTCGCGGTGATGCCGGTCGACAGGCTCGACGAGGCGATCGACCGGGCCAACGACTCCGTACTCGGCCTCACCGCGGGACTGTTCTCCGACGACGACACCGAGATCGACCGCTTTCTCGATCGCATCGAAGCCGGAGTCGTGTATGTGAACCGGCGGGCCGGCGCCACGACCGGCGCCTGGCCGGGCGTGCAACCGTTCGGCGGCTGGAAGGGTTCGGGGACCGGCGGGAAGGCGGGCGGCGGGCCGTACTACCTCCAGCAGTATCTCCGCGAGCAGTCGCGAACGATCGTCGAGACCCGAGGATGAGTGAATCGAACATGAGCGCCGTGACCCCCCTCCCCGAACGCGACCTCGCGACCGCCACCGCCCCCGATCTCGTCACCGCGCTCCCCGGCCCGGCCGCCCGCGCCGCGATCGCACGCGACGCGAGGGTGACGAGCCCGTCGCTCGGTCGCGTGTATCCGCTCGTCCCGGCTCGCGCCGCTGGTTGCGTGATCGAAGACGTCGACGGCAATCGCTTCCTCGACGCGAACGCCGGAATCGCCGTCAACAGCACCGGGCATTGCCATCCCGACGTCGTCGCCGCGATCGAGGCGCAGAGCCGCACGTTGCTCCACTACTGCTCGAGCGATTGGTACCTGCCGATCTACACCGAACTCTGCGAGCGGCTCGTCGCGACCGTTCCCGTCGAAATGGGGAACGCACAGGTGTTCCTCGGGAACAGCGGGACCGAAGCGGTCGAGGCGGCGATCAAGCTCGCGCGTTACGCGACGAAGCGCCAGAACGTGATCGCGTTCCTCGGCGGGTTCCACGGCCGTTCGCTCGGATCGCTCGCGCTCACCGCGAGCAAGAGCAAGTACCGCGGCGGCTTCGGTCCGCTCACCCCCGGCGTCTACCACGCACCGTACGGCGACGCGACCTACCTCGACGACGTCGTGTTCGAGCACCTGTGCCCGCCCGACGACGTGGCCGCGATCATCGCGGAGCCGATCCAGGGCGAGGGTGGTTACGTCGTTCCGCCGCCCGATTTCTGGCCGGCATTGCGGCGCATCTGCGACGAGCACGGCATCGTACTGATCGCCGACGAGGTGCAGTCCGGCATCGGTCGCACGGGCCGCATGTGGGCGACCGAGCACGAAGGCGTGGCGCCCGACATCATCCTCGCGGGGAAGGGAATCGCGAGCGGCTTACCGCTCTCGGCCGTCATCGCCCGCGAAGACCTGATGACGTGGGGTCCCGGTCAGCACGGCAGCACGTTCGGCGGCAACCCCGTCGCGTGCGCGGCCGCCCTCGCGACGCTCGATCTCGTCGAGGGCGGGCTCATGCAGCACGCGAAGGTCCTCGGCGACCATCTCGCGAACGGGCTGCGCGCCCTCGCGAGCCGCCACGGCGCGATTCGCGACGTCCGCGGCCGAGGGCTCATGCTCGGGATCGAGTTCGCCGACCACGACATCGCCGAGGCAGTGGAGCAAACCGCGTTCCGCAAGGGCCTGCTCGTGCTGATGTGTGGCAAGGCGACGCTGCGCATCGCGCCTCCGCTCGTGATGTCGGTGGCGCAGGCCGATGTCGTGCTGGCGATCCTCGACGAGGTGCTCGGCGAGGTCACCTGACCTGTCCGCGCCGCCGCGCGTGCTCTGATACCGGGTATGGCATCGATCGAGCCGATGCGGGTCGAGACGCCCGGGGTTCCCGGCCTGTTGTTCGTCCCCGACGATCCGGGTCCGCTGCCGCTCGTGCTCCTCGGCCACGGTGCGCACACCGGCAAGGACGACCCGATGATGCAGATCCTCTGCCGGTCGTTGGCGCGCGGAATCCCGGCCGCTGTCCTCGTGATCGACGCGCCCGGCCACGGCGAGCGGGCGCCCGACCATCCGGTCGCCGCGATCGAGGCGGCCGAGCGTGCCATCTTCGACCCGGCCGCGCACGACGAACTCGTGGGCGACTGGACGGCGGCGCGCGTCGCAGCGCGCGCGATCGAACCGCGGATCGACGACCGGACGGCCTATGCCGGCTTCTCGATGGGATCGATCCACGGCGCGTCGATCGTGCACCGACTGCCGTTCGTCGGCCCGGTGTTGCTGGCGCTCGGAGGGCTCGTCGGCGACCATCGTCCCGCGGCGACCAACGAGTTGATCCTGCGCGGGCTCGCGGCGCTCGGTGAACGCGAGGTGCTGATGCTCAACATGACCGACGACGAGTCGTTCCCGTTCGCCGACGCGCTCCGAGCGTTCCGGACGATCCCCGGCCCGAAGCGCATGTACGTGTACGAGGGCGGCCACACCGAGATCCCGGGCGAAGCCGTTCGCCTCGGCGGTGAGTTCCTCCGCCGCACGCTCCGACCGAAGGGGGCAACATGACGTTCTCGATCGCCGACCGGACCGTACTCATCACCGGCGGGAACACCGGGATCGGCAAGGCCACCGCGCACGCGCTCGCGGCGCGCGGCGCCCGCGTCACGATCGCGTGCCGCGATGCCGAGCGAGCCGCGGCCGCGAGCGACGAGATCGAAGACGCCACGGGCACGCCGGTCGACGTGCTGCCCCTCGACCTCGCGTCGCTCGCGTCGGTTCGCGATGCCGCCACGCAGTTCGCCGCCGAGCACGCCACGCTCGACGTGCTGATCAACAACGCCGGGGTCGCGGTGTTCGGTCGACGCCGCGCAACGACCGACGGGTTCGAGCGCCAGTTCGGTGTGAACCACCTCGGGCACTTCGTGCTCACGACGTCGCTGCTCGACCGCATCACGGAGCGCATCGTCAACGTGAGCAGTGCTGGGTACGCGCTCGCGCGCGATGGGCTCCGGTGGGACGACCTGCAGTGGGAGCAGGAATACGACGGTTGGCAGGCCTACGGCGCGAGCAAGCTCTGCAACCTCTACTTCACCTGGGAGCTCGCCGACCGGCTGCGCGATCGCGGCGTTACGGCGAACGCGTTGCACCCGGGGTTCGTCGACACCGACCTCGGCTATCGGCGGCCCGAGGAAGGCGGCAAGCCGCGGCCCGCGCCCCACGACGCGGTCACCGACGGCACGATCCCCGAGTCCGGCCCGGATCTCTCGACGCTCGGCACGCCGCTCACCGCCGTCGAAGGGGCGCGCACGAGCGTCATGCTCGCGAGCGACCCGATCCTCGCCACGGTCACGGGTGCCTACTTCGACGACCGGCAACGCCGCATCGATCTCGACGGCCTCGCGGTCGACCGCGAGGCGAGTGCCCGCCTCTGGGCCCTGAGCGTCGACCTCACGACCTGAAGCAGTTCGCAACCGGCGTCGTCGGACCGCCCCATCGGACGCCCGACGACGCCGGTTCGCGCACCTCGCCGGGTCCGGCGGCGTCAGGGGCCGGTCGCGTCAGGGGTTCGTGGGGAACACGAGCGGGAGGTGGTCGGCCTGACGGATCCCGGGCGAGTAGACGAGGGTCGTGTCGGGCGCGAGT
>SXJQ01000125.1 GCA_005779345.1 Actinomycetota bacterium | reverse complement strand
CCGCACCGACCGCACCGGCCGCACCGGTCACGACGACCATCGCCCCCGACATCGGCGTGCTGCCCGGCGAGGATCCGACGATCGTGATCGAGAGCCCCTGAGGGCACCCGGCAGCGCCGTCGCCGCCGTCACTGCTGTGGCGTGTCGCCGCGGTGCAGGAGCACCACCGTGATGCCCTCGAACTCGTGTCGGCTCGCGATCGCGTAGCCGTCGAACGACGCGACGAGGCGCGACTCGGTCCCACGCGGCGATTTCGCGACCACGAGCCAGAGGCGTGCCGGCCCCGCTGCCGCCAAGCCACGAACGACGGCGTCGGGCAGCGATTCGGGGACCTGATCGCCGGTGCGGAACCCGCCCCACGGCCCCTCGGGCCAGGCGGGCTCGGGTCCGTCGGTCGCCAACCTCGCGGTCGCCGACCCGGGGCGCACGTAGTACTCGACGCCGATCCGTCCCTCGTCGGTCGAAAAGACCAAGGCGTCGTCGGCCGCGGCGCGCTCGGCGAGGAGGCGGGTCGCACCCCGCCAGTCCTCGAGCGGGCCGCCGCGTTCCCACCGCACGGCACCGACCGCCGCGGCCACGACGACCACCGCGATGGCGGCGCGCCGCACCTGCTCGACGCGGAACGCGACGACCAGGTCGGCGATCAACAAGCAGAGCGACGGCAGCACCGTGACGAGGTAGCGATCGAGGAGGACCGGCTGCACGACCGACGCGACCCCGAGCGCAACCGGCGGTCCCGCAACCACAGCCCAGAGGGCCGCGCGTTCTGCCCGCGCCCCGTCGGCGGCTCGGAGCCGACCGAGCGCGAGCAGCGACGCGAAACCGAGCACGACCGCGGGCGCACCCGATCGGCCGAGCACCGAGAACACGACATCGGCAACCGATCGCAGCGACAGATCCTCGACGAACGAATACACCTGACCGCTGTCGGTCTGCACGAGCGGCAACAGGAGCGGGACCGCGACGGCGCACGCGACGCGCACCAGCGACCGACGCCAGCGCGGCAGTTGTTCCGACCACGGAGCGAAGCATCCGAGGACGGCCACAGGTGCGACGATCGCGAATACCGCGAATCCGTGCATCCACACTGCGAGCGCGGCAAGCACGATCCAGCGGTTCTGTGCCCGCGGCGACGGGTTTCGGTTCGCGTCGACGAACGCGCCGACCGCCGCGGTCGCGAACAGCATCGCGAACGGATACGAGCGCGCTTCTTGGCCGAGTGAGATCGCGAAGCCCGACAACGCGAGCAGCGCGCCCGCGACCAACCCGACCGCCGGGTCGAACCAGCGGCGGCCGATCGCGACCACGAGCGCGACGCACGCCACGAATGCGACCGCCGAGGGAAGGCGCAACCACCACTCGTCGGTCGAGATCCGCGCCCACGGCCACAGCAGCAGTTGGTGCAGGATCTGGTAGGCCTCCTCGCGAGCCGTCAGGCTGATCAGGCTCGGTGCCGAGCGGTCGACCGTCGACCACGTGTAGGCCTCGTCGAGCCAGAAGCTGCGGTCGCCGATCCGCCAGGCGACGAGCGCTGCCGCGAGGATCACCTCGCCCGCGTACAGCCGCCGAAACGTCGACGACACGAACGACGATGCAGCGACGCCGCCCCCGCCCGAGTTCGTCACCGCAGGCGCGCCACGGTCGCGGCACGAACGTCGCCACCGACGAGCCACCACTGCCGGATCGTTGCCGCGTCGTCGACGGCCACGATCTCGACGGCATCGCGAGCATCGACGCCACCGCGGAACTCGATGGTCGCCGACGCGACCGCGCGATCGCCGAGCGACGACTCGACCGGCGCCCAATAGACGGCGTTGTTCACGTGGCCCATGACGTCGAGATCGACCGTCCGGACGTCCCATGCGATCCGGGTCGCTGCGGGCGGTGGCGCCCCGTGTCCGAGTCGAGCCGACACGCGCCGGCCACCGGCCGCCGGCGCGTACTCGCGCACGAAGCCGGCGTCGAGCGGCACCGGCGCGCCCGTGACCCGATCGGTATAGACCCACAACGCGGCCGCCGCGAGGCAGTGCCGCGCGGCGATCGTCAGGTCGCTGCGGCGCTCCGCCCAACGAGGTCCGGTGCCCGAGCACCAGGTCGTGAGGTCGACCCGATCGCCGAGCGCAGGGCGGCGCTCCACGCGCAGTTCGAGCCGTCGCAGCACCCAGATCCCGGTGTCGCCGAGCGCGGCATCGTCGGTGTCGTCGCTCGAGAGGTCCTGGAGCACGCGGGCCGCGCCGTCGAGGCGGAGGCGACCGCGCACGTCGGTGTCGGAGACGCGGATCCGGGCTGTCGATCGGAAGACGCGCCCGGAGCGGGGCGGTCCGTCGGCGATCGAGGCGATTGAGTCGTGCCCGGCCATCGCCGCAACGTACTTTGCGTACCGTGACCGAAGCGCCCGAGGGATTCCGCCAGTACCGATTCTCGCCGCCGGCCGGGGCCACGACCGTGTTGCTGCTTCGTCATGCCGAGTCGGCGCCGGCCGTGCCCGATCGACCGTTCGCGCTCGCCGGCGGACACGGCGATCCCGAACTCCACACCGACGGGCACGTTCAGGCAGAGCGGCTCGCGGCGCGCCTGGCACACGAGGCGATCGACGCGATCTACGTGACGACGCTCGTCCGGACCCACCAGACCGCGGCGCCACTGGCCACCGCGCTCGGCATCGAGCCGCAGGTGGAGCCCGAGTTGCGCGAGGTGTTCCTCGGCGAATGGGAGGGCGGGCTGCTCCGTGCCAAGGCGACCGCGGGTGATCCGATCTTCGAGCAGATCTTCGTGCAACAACGCTGGGACGTGATCCCCGGCGCCGAGCCGCTCGACGCGTTCCACGAGCGGACCCAACGCGGCCTGACGCGCATCGTGGCCGCGCATCCCGGCCGGCGCGTCGCGGTCGTCACGCACGGCGGCGTCATCGGCCAGCTCCTGCACCACGCCACCGGCGCGAGTCGCTTCGCGTTCGGCGGGGCCGACAACGCCTCGATCAGCGAACTCGTCGTCGACGGCGACCGCCAGATCCTGCGCCGGTTCAACGACACCACCCACCTCGACGCGTGAACGCCGACACCGTCCAGTCCGTCCTGGCGCCGTTCCTCGTCGCGTTGTCGGTGGCGTTCGTGTGGCCGCAGGTCGTGCGCAGCTTTCGTTCCGTCGCGGGTCTCTCGCTGGCGTCCATGGCCCAGAACGTCTGGGCCTCCGGCTTGTGGGTCCTCTACGGCGTCCGCACGACGACCCCGCCCCTCGTGTTCGCCAATGCGAGTGCGGGGATCGGCTTCGCGCTCGTGCTCGTCGCCGCGACGCGCGCCGAGGTCGTGTCGACCCGGACGATGATGTTCCACACCGCCGGGCTGCTCGCGCTGGTGCCGGTCGCGTTGACGATCCCGGCGACGGCGCTGGGTTGGGCCGCGATCGTGGTGGGCGCCACCGGAATCCTCCCGCAGGTCGCGCGCACGCTCGCGGCGACCGACCACACGGGCGTCTCCCGCCCCACCTACGCGATGGTCGTCGCGCTCACGACGAGTTGGTCGGTGTACGGCATCTTGGAACGCGATCTGTTGATCGTGCTCCCCAACTTCGTGATCCTCCCGAGCGCGTTGCTCGTGCTCTGGCACACCCACCCGCGGCGCAACACTGCCGTGGCTCACGCAGCCGCGAACTGAGCGGCCCACGCCGACAGCACGGTGAGCAATGCCTCGCCGTGGGGTACGAACGGTTCCCGTTCGAAGTCGTGTCGCGCCCACACCGGGCTGTGTCCGCGAACGCGCGGCGGCAGCTCGAGCTGCACACCCCCGCGCCGCAGCCGGTTCACCGGGTTGGCGGGGTGCACACCGCGATAGGCCGGTGGGATGTCGTCGAGGTCGTCGACCACCTCGTAGTCGAAAAGACCGGCCCGCAATCGCGTGGCGAGTTCCACCGCGAGCTCGCGGTCGACGCCGCCGACCGCGATCGTCGTCCACCGCTGATCCGAGTCGCGGATCCCGCCGTAGCCGTGCAGCGAGACGGCGACGTCGACGTGTGCACAGAACGCGGCGAACCGGTCGGACTCTTCGGGCCGGCAGCAGTGCGACGGAACGTGGTGATGCAGCGTCTCCGGTTGCACGACCGTGTACAGCGACGCACCGCACCGCCGCGCGGCCTCCGCCGCGAGTTCGGCGGTCCCCTTCTCGAGCCCGCCGTGCAGCGCGAAGAACCCGACGGCCGAACGCAGCTCACAGCGCTCGACGACCCCGTCGGCGGCGAGGAACGCCGCGAAACGACCGCGCTCGCCGACGGTTTCCCGCACGGATGCGACGCCCGGGAGGTCGATCAGGCGGCCTCGGACTTGCAGACGTTGAGCGGGTGTTCGGCCCAGTCGTCGACGGGTAATCGGTAGTACGTGCCATCGGGGCACGCGAGGCCGGGGTTGACCTCGGCGAAGGTCCCACCGTCCTCGTCGGAGACTTCCCAGCCCGGCACCGTCCACACGTGCACCATCCATTGCGTCTGCTGCATGAGGCTGCCGCCGACCTCGGCGCACTGCGCCTCGGTCACCTCGGCGTCGGCGCCGAACGGCGAATCGATACCACCGTCGGCGGCCGCCTTGATACACACGTTGGTGTGGTAGTGCCAGAAGTCGTTGGTGCCGACGAAGCCCACCGGTTCCTCCGCGGCGAACGAGTAGTACATGAAGCCTGCGATCTCGTCATCGGGATCGCTGCCGGTGTAGATGATCGAGAGCGGTTCGCGCAGGTCGGTGTCGTCGACGATGCCGTCGACGTTGAGGCCCTTGCCGTTCTGCAACGTGTAGTGCGTACCGAGGCCGGGCGAGTAGGGACCGGCGCGCCGGTAGCCGGCCGCGGTCGCGTCGGCGACGGTCGGGTAGGTCGCCGCGACCTCGCGGGTGATGGCGAGTTGCGCGTCGAGTGCGGCTTGGTCGGCGGCGCTGAGATCGGCCAGCACCATGTCGCTGTGGTGCCCGTTGACGAGCTCGCCGAGGCCCTTGTCGTCGACCGCCGGCTCCCCGTGGTCCATCCCCTCCATGTCGCCGGTGTCGACGTGGTCCGCGTCGGTCGCGTCGGCGTCGGGGTCGTCGGCCGCGTGCTCGTCGTGATCGCCGGACTCCGCGTGTTCCGCCGCGTGGTCGTCGGCAGCGTCGGCCGTGGTCGACGGCGAGTCGCCCTCGGTGTCGTCGTCGCTCCCACACGCAGCGAAGACGAGCGCGAGCGCGAACGGAACGATCAGGAACGATCGACGCATGACAACCCCCCGAGGTGTACGGCCCGCGGCCGAGCGTCAGACTAGCCAGAACGGCCACGCAGGCGGGGCGCGGCAGGGCGGGTGCTCCGCGCCGGCGCCGTGGTCCGCGTGCTCGCGGCGCCCCGGTCAGCGCCCGCGGAATTCCGGCGGTCGCTTCTGGAGAAACGCTGTCATCGCCTCGGTCAGGTCGTCGCTCGGGAGGAACGCGGCGTTCCAGAGCGCCACGTAGTCGAGGCCCTGGGCCGCCGTCAGCGTGTCGCCGGCGCGGAGCACCGCCTTGCTCCCCTGGACCGCGAGCGGCGAGTTCGCGGCGATCGCGCGCGCCATCTCGACCGCGGCCGCGACCGTCGACTCACGATCGGCGTGTACGTCGTTGACGAGGCCGATCGTCGCTGCGCGTGCCGCGTCGATGTCCTTGCCGGTGTAGACGAGTTCGGCGACGTGTCCGGCGGTGAGCACCTTGGGGAGTCGTTGCAGGGTGCCGACGTCGGCGGTGATCGCGACCTTCGTCTCGCGCACCGAGAAGACGGCGTCGGCAGCAGCGAGACGCACGTCGCACGCGACGATGAGGTCGATCCCTCCGCCGATGCAGTAGCCGTGGATCGCGGCGATCACCGGGACACGGCAGTCGGCGACCGCGGTGATGCTCGCCTGGAGCCGCTTGATATCGGAGTACATGCGGAAGCGCTGCTGTGCCTGCGACTCACCCTCGACCGGACGGG
>SXJQ01000124.1 GCA_005779345.1 Actinomycetota bacterium | reverse complement strand
GGTCGGCCTGACGCGGCGACGCGCGGAAGACCTCCATGCCGTAGCGCGCGAGGTCGTAGTGCGCGGCACCCGTCGCCATCATCTCGAGCGCACAACACGCGAGCCCGAACGTCGCGGGGAACACCGAATTGCGCCGCGCCCACTTCACGAGATCTTCGAGCTTGCCCGTGACGAAACCGTGCGGCACGGCCTCGAGCCCGAGGTGAGGCAGTTGGCTCATGCTGCCTGATCTCCGGTGATGGCGGCCGCGGGGTCGAGCACCGCGGCCTTGGTGCGTCGCACCGGCGCGATCTCGCGCACGACCTGTTGCACCGGGCCCCACGCGAGCGCGCCGACCGACAACAGATACGCGAACGGGATCAACAAGACGAGGACGAACACGCCGATCGAGATCAACCCGAACGCGCCGAGCCCGCGCATGACGGTGGCGAACGGATAGAGGAACACGATCTCGACGTCGAGGACGATGAAGCTCATCGCGACCAGGTAGAACTTCACCGGGAAGCGGTCGGCCGGTTCGTGCTCGGGCACGATCCCGCACTCGTACGGGGTCTGCTTGGCAGCGTTGGCATTCCGCGGACCGAGCAGGATCGAAGCCACGAAGCTGCCGAGGACGAACGCGACCACGAGCCCGATCATGACGAGCAGCGGCAGGTAATCGTTCATCGACGCGGACTGCTCCCCCGAGGCGTTGATTCCGTCCGCAAGCTACCCGACCGGCCGTCGCGGTTCCCCAACTCAGGGCGCCGGCGCGGCCGCGACGAGGCGTTCGACCGCGAGGTACGCGGCCTCGGCCGGGCCGAGTTCGTCGGGGCGCATGAGGTTCGCCATGATCCGCAGCACCCACTCCATGAGCGAGCGGTTGTGCATGCCGATACGCACCAACTCGCGCATCACCGCGGGGTTGCCGATCGCCTTCACGAACGCGCGAGCGACACGGAAGTAGAGACCGTAGGTCTCGGCGAGGCGTTGCTCGTAGGTCGCGAGGGCGAGGCCGTCGCCGGTCGCGAGCGCCAGGTCGAGCGCGTCGGCAGCGAGCCGACCGGTCTCGTACGCGATCGAGATCCCCTCGCCGTTGAACGGGTTCACCGAACCGCCGGCGTCGCCGACGACCAGCCAGGTCGGCCCCGAGTGCGGGACGATCGACCCGCCCGTCGGGAGCCGACCGCCGGTCGGCGCACCGCAGGCCGTTTCGGGCGAGATGCCCCATCGCTCCGGCGCCGTGTGGGTGAAGGCGTCCATCAAGCGAGTCGTGTTGATGTCCTTCCAACCGGAGAACGTGTTGAGCAGACCGCAACCGACGTTGATCGTGCCGTCACCGACCGGGAAGATCCACCCGTATCCGGGCAAATGGCTCCCGTCGCGGTCGGTGATGTCGAGGTGGCTCTCGATCCAGGGGTCATCGTGGTACGGACTGGTGTAATAGCCGCGAATCGCCATCCCGAGCGGGTAGTCGCGGTTACGCGCACAGCCCAACTGGCGGCCGAACCGGCTGTTGGCGCCGTCGGCGACGACGACGTACCGGGCCCGGACGGCTTCGACCGTGCCGGTCTCCTTGCGCCGCACCTGCGCGCCGCGCACGATGCCCGCCTCCAGGATCGGGGCGAGCGCCTCGGCGCCGGTCCAGACCTTGGCGCCCACCTCCGCGGCCCGATCGGCGACCATGAGATCGAGGTCGCGCCGACGCACCACGTAGCCGTAACTCGGGAACTCGGGGTGGCTCGGCCAGGGCATCTCGAGGGTCACCCCGTGGGCGATCGCCCGGAGGCCGTCGTAGCGCAGGTGCCCCTCCGACAGTCGTTCGCCCAGCCCCATGTCGTTCAGTTGGCGGACCGCTCGCGGGGTGAGGCCGTCGCCGCAGGTCTTGTCGCGCGGGAACACCTTCTTTTCGACCGCCAGCACGCGGTGCCCGCGGCGGGCGAGCCAGTGGGCGCACGCGGCACCGGCCGGTCCGGCTCCCACGACCAAGACGTCGACGTCGGTCACGCCGCACATCGTCGCGCGCCGTCGTCGGCGAGCGCGAGTCGCGCCGCGCCGGCTGGGTCGCGAGACCTCGCGCAGACGCTGTCGCGAGACCTCGCGCTGACGCTGTCGGGACTTCGTGAAATTGTGCGGAGCGAAAGGGTCGTTCGGCACCCCGGATGGTTCCCGCCGATGTGTCGCGGTCTCATCTAGCGTGGTAGGAACACTGCCGAAATCGGCGTCTCTGTATCGGTCCTGTCCAGCACGCGACTCGCTCGTCGACTACCCCGGGGGCAAACGGGAATGAGGCACATCCTCGGTCTCGAAGTGCCGAACATTCTTCCCGACACGCTCGGGTTGAGCGCAGCGGGTCGTCTCATCTGGACGTCGCTGTTGTTCCTCGTGATGTTGGCGCCCGTCATCGCGATGTCGCGTCGACCCAAGCCGAAGTTGCCGACGACGTGGGCCCAGGCGATGGCCGGTTCTATCTACGTGTTCGCTCTGATGATCCTCGCGTACGGATCGATTCCCCACGAGTGGCTCACGTACGCGAACGGTTACCACAAGTGGGACGAGTCGCACTTCCTCGTCCGCTCCGGTCAAGAGGTCGTGTTCGGGCTGCGTTGGCTCAACTTCGATGTCAACAAGCGCGCGATCAGCGACACCGTCGCGACGCTCATCTACATCGTGTTGTTGAGTCTCAACGTCGCGCTGTTCGCGAAGTGGCAGAAGCGCCCGGTCGCCAAGGAAACCCCGACCGACGGTGACGCGGGCGAGACGGACGCGGGCAAGGTCGTCGGCACGTCCGCGTTCGGCCGGCCCGTCACCGCGAAGGCCTGAACGATGGCCAAGACCGACGCGAACCCGCCGATGCCCGACTTCTCCACGGAGTACACGCTCCAAGAAGTCGACCCCACCTGGCTGACCTCGGCCGTGAAGCCCAAGCAGTTCCTCCACATCGACCAGGCCGAGTGCATCATGTGCGAGGGCTGCGTCGACATCTGCCCGTGGAAGTGCATCCACATGTTGTCGGTCGACGCGATCGGCGACGCGACGAACGCCGACCAACCCGGCGACGACCCCCGAGACCACGTGTTCTTCGTGGTCGACGAAGACGTGTGCACGCGGTGCGCGCTCTGCGTCGACCGCTGCCCGACCGGCGTCATCGTCCTCGGCAAGGTCACCGCCGATTGGGCGAACGGCGACCCCAACGACCGAACCAACCGCCACGGCTACGCCTACGGCGTCCGCTTCTAAGAACCAGCAGGAGACCTCGTGGCCAAGGGCAACGGGAACGGCAACGGCTCCGACCAAGGGGCCGGCATCGGAACGAAGGTGTCAGAGCGCGCCACCAAGGTGTGGGACGACACGCGCGGCAGCCAGGCGTGGAACTCGATCTTCCGCCCGGGTTCCATCTACCGCAAGGGCTACACCGACAGCCCGAGGAACCGCTCGTACGTGATCATGAACAACGTGCTGTTCCACCTCCACCCCGTGAAGGTGAAGCGCCACGCGGTCAAGGTCAGCTACACGCTGTGCCTCGGCGGACTGTCGTTCTTCTTGTTCATCCTGCTCACGGTCACCGGCATCTTCTTGATGTTCTTCTACCGGCCGACCGCGCAGGAGGCCTGGCAGACGGTCGAGAACCTCGAGACGGCCGTCGCATTCGGTTCGCTCGTGCGCAACATGCATCGTTGGGCCGCGCACCTCATGGTGCTGTCGGTCTTCTTGCACATGAGCCGCGTCTTCTACCACGGCGCGTACAAGTCGCCGCGCGAGTTCAACTGGGTGATCGGCGTCATCCTGCTGACGCTCACCCTGCTGTTGTCGTTCACCGGCTACCTGTTGCCGTGGGACCAGCTCGCACTCTGGGCCGTCACCGTCGGCACCAACATGATGGGTTACACCCCGGTCCTCGGGAACCAGGTCAAGTACGCCTTGCTCGGTTCCAAGGAGATCGGTACCGACACCTTGTTGCGTTGGTACGTGCTGCACGTGCTGATGCTGCCGTTCGTCATCGTCATCTTCATGGCCGTGCACTTCTGGCGGGTCCGTAAAGACGGCGGAATCTCCGGTCCCCTCTAGAGCACTGGGTTCGAGGAGCCTGCATGGCTGAAGTACCCGAACACCTCCTCCGTCGCAGTCAGGAGCGCCGCAAGGCCCTCGGTCTGCCGAGCGACGGCGACGATGCCCCGGCCGAGCCGGCGGCGCAACCTGGCGCGCCCGGCGCCGACGCGGGTGCCGACGCGCCCGCCGACGTCGAGGCACCGGAGGCGGCGGCAGCCGAAGACTCGGGCACGCCGGTGACCGAGAGCGTCGGTGGCGTCCCCGCGCACCTGCTCGAGCGTTCGCGCAAGCGCAAGGCCGCGGCCGCGGGCGGTGCCGCGGCAGAGGTCGGCGGCGGTGGCACCGCGACGGCGACCAAGGCGAAGGCGCCGGCGATGACCGCGGGCGCGCCGAGCGGCAGCGGCCCCGGTGGCCACACCCAGCGCCTGCTCACGGTCGTGAAGGCCGGGTCGATCCAACAGACCAAGGCCGAAGCCCAGGACAAGGTCCACACCTGGCCGCACCTGCTCGCGATCGAGTTCGCGTCGGTGATGATCCTGCTGGCGCTCGTCACGATCTTCTCGGCATTGGTGAAGGCGCCGCTGCTCGGCCTCGCCGACATCAACCAGACACCGAACCCCTCCAAGGCGCCCTGGTACTTCCTCGGGTTGCAGGAACTCCTCACGATGTTCCACCCGATGGTCGCCGGCGTGACCATCCCCGGCATCGCGCTCGGATTGCTCGCGGTCGCGCCCTACGTCGACAAGAACCCGTCGAACAAGCCGAACGACCGCAAGTTCGCCATCTCGATGTTCACGATCTTCCTCATGTTCTGGGCGATCCTCGTGATCATCGGTTCGTTCTTCCGCGGTGAAGGCTTCAACTTCGTCTTCCCGTGGAACAACCACGTGTTCTTCGAGCTGTAGGAGCACCGTTGCCTCTCGTCATCGGCATCGTCGTCGTCTTCGCCCTCGCCGCGGTGATGCTCTTCGTCACCGTGTCGCGGTCTCGCACGTCGGAAGGCCGTCTGTCGCGCGAGACGCGCTCGCGCGATGCGGGCGGCGCGTCCTCGTCGAGTTCCACCGACCTCGAAGCGGTCGCGTCGGCCGAGGGCCGCGCCCGCTCTGCCGAAAGCCAGGCCACCGCGGCGTCGGGTGTTCCCGCCATGCCGGCGACGGGCACCGTGGCGGTGTGGGAACCGGTCGACGAGGAAGAACTCGGCGTGTCGCGCCGGCAGTTCCTCAACCGTGCCAATGTCTCGCTGCTCGGGCTCGGGATGCTGCCGCTGTTCGGCGCCTCGCTGCTCGCCTTCCTCTGGCCGACCGGCGAGGGCGGCGGCTTCGGCGCCAAGTACAACATCGGCAAGCTCAGCGACATCCTCACCGAGATCCAGGCGAAGAAGAAGCCGTTCTACGCGTCGGAGGCACGCACCTACGTGCAGCTCTACCCGACCGACGCCGACGCGCAGACCAAGGCCGAGTCCGCCTACGAGGGCAACGGTCCGCTGATGGGCCTCGATCAGGGTTTCGTCGCCCTCTGGCAGCGCTGTGTCCACCTCGGTTGTCGCGTCCCGTGGTGTCAGAGCTCACAGTGGTTCGAGTGCCCGTGCCACGGCTCGAAGTACAACAAGGTCGGCGAGAAGAAGGACGGTCCCGCGCCGCGCGGGCTCGACCGGTTCGCCGTCGAGGTCGCCGACGGCAACCTGATCGTGAACACGGGCGTGATCTTCCAGGGCCCGCCGTTCGGCACCGACACGACCGGGCAGAAGCCCGAAGGCCCGGCCTGCGTGTGATGGCCACGACGACCGCACCGGGGCTCGCCACGGAGAGGATGATCCAAGCATGAGGGTGCTCGCCGCCTGGGACTGGCACCGATTCACCGAGTTCACCGTCTGGGGTGTGCTGTTCTGGGTGAACGCGCTCGTCTTGATCGGGCTCGTCATCACCGCCGTCGTCGCGCTCATGCGCGATCGCGTCGAAAAGCCCGCCCCGAACCTCACGCCGTTCCTCGGCGACGACGACCTCGAGACCCGCCGCCTCGAGCGCGTGCTCGGCTGGGCCCTCGTCTTCTCGGCCGTCCTCGCCGTCAGCTACGGGGTGTACTGGCTGCGCGAGCCGACCCGCCAGGCCGGGTCGCAGACCTACTTCGACGAGGGTGCGATCGAGCGCGGCGAGGTGCTCTTCGCCAACGAGAGCTACGCCGTCTTCAACGCCGCGGCGTCGCTGAAGTGCGCCGACTGCCACGGGCCCGAAGGCGTCGGCGGCGCGGCCCCCTATACCTACAGCGACCCCGAGACCGGTACCGCGTACAGCGCGCCCTGGTCCGCGCCGCGACTCGACACGGTCATGTACCGGTTCAGCCCCGACGAGGTCCGCAACATCATCACCTACGGCCGCCAGGGAAGCCCGATGGTCGCCTGGGGCGTCGACGGTGGCGGTCCCAAGAACGAGCAGAGCATCGACGACCTCGTGGCGTACCTCGCCTCGATCCAGCTCTCCCCCGAAGAGGCCCAGAAGGTCAGCGCCGAGGCGCTCACTGCCGCGCAGGGCCAGGCCGACAAGCTGGTCGCCGACGCGGAGGTGACCCTCGACGATGCGACGACCGCGCTCGCGACCGCCACCGAGACGCTCGACGGCCTCGTTGCGCTGCCCGACGACGATCCCGCCAAGATCAAGGCCGATCGCGCGGTCACGGTCGCCACCCAGGATCTCGCCGACGCCGAGGACCATCTCGCGTGGGCGCAGGAGTGGGCGGATCGGCGCGCCGACATCACCGACGGGCAACTCCTCTTCGAGCTCAACTGCGCGCGGTGCCACACGAAGAACTGGTCGATCTTCAGCCCCGAGAACCAGAGCCTGCGGCCCGAGGATCTCCTGGGGTTGCCGGGCGGCGGCGGTTCGCTCGGGTTCGACCTGCGCGACGGTGGCGTGGTCCGCCGCTTCGCCGACACCCTCGACGCCGACGGCAATCCCGCGCCGGGCAGCGGCCGCGACGGGCAGGGTCTGTTCGTGCGCAACGGCGCGGAGAACGAGAAGCCCTACGGCACCGGCGGGATCGGTTCGGGCCGCATGCCCGGTCAGTGCAACGACGAGTTCGCGAGCAAGTTCTCGATCCTCGAGCACAGCGGCTGCATGCTGACGCCCGAACAGATCGACGCGATCGTCGCGTACGAGCGTTGCGGCCTCGATGCCGTGAAGGAAGACCACGCGGTGGTCGAGTACGACGAGAACTGCGAAAGCTAGAGGGAGACGACGTGCACCTCCTGCACCTGCTCGCGAGCGGCGGCGCCGAAGCCAAGACGCTGTGGGACCCGACGATCCTCGGTGTTCTCACGGTGCTCTCCGGTGTCGTGTTGTTCTGCGGTTCCGCCTACCTCCTGCTCGCGACCAACGTCGGTGCGCGACAGGGCTTCCTGATCGCGTTCTCGGCACTCACCGGCTGGATCATGCTCCTCGGTCTGTTGTGGTTCACCACCAACACGCCGCTCAACGTGCCCAAGGGTCGCGTCGCGGAATGGCAGGCGATCTCCGACGACCCGGCCGAGGCCATCCTCGACGACCTCTCCGCTTCGAGCATCGACGCGGTCCGCAGGCTCGCCGACGACGGCACGCCCGTGCCCGTCGTGGCGCCCGAAGGCCAAGACGACCTCCTCCTGCGCACCGAGTTACGGCCCGCGGTCGAAGCCGCGCTCGTGACACCCGCGGCGACCGGCCCCGAGGCGCCGCACAAGGGCCCGCTCAATCTGTTCAACGAGGCGTCACTCGTGCTCACCGAGCCCGACCCCTTGCTCAGCTACGAGATCGGTGGCGGCGCCAAGGCGATCTTCTGGCACGAGCCGCGCTACGCGGCCATCCAGTTCTGCCCGAAGCTCGAGCCGCTGTTCAACGATCCCAACGCCGAGGTGACCGCTCCCGAGTGCGACCCGGCCGAGCCGACCCGCTGGCTGGTCCTCGAGCGCGATCTCGGGTCGCTGCGCCTCCCCGCGTTCTTCTACTTCTCGGTGTCGGGTCTGCTGTTCGCGTTGAGCCTCTACGCACTGCACATCAAGGAACGGGCCGACCAGGCTGCCGCGGCCGGAGCGCTCGCCCCGGCGAGCGCGTGAAGGAGCTTTCGATGATCACCCACGTCCTCGCTGCCGCACCCCAGCCGGTCGACACCACCGAGCAGGGCCCGCTCGGCTTCGTGTTGCTCACCGTCATGTGCGTGGTGCTCGTCGCGGCGCTGTTCTTCATGGACCGCGTGCGCCAGCGCATCGAAGACCGCAACGGCCAGCGCGACCAGTAACCGCTCCAAGGCCCCAATTCACGCGGGCCCCAATTCAATTCACGCGGGCCCAGGCCCTCGGGGTCGTCGAGCCCGAGGCCGAGGGATCAGAGCGCAGCGGCGACTGCGAACGCCGCGGCGATCGTCTCGTCGACGACGGTGTCGTCGTGGGCGAGGCCGGGGAACAACGTCTCGTAGCCGCTCGGCGCGAAGTAGACGCCGCGGTCGAGCAGTCCGTGGAAGAACCGTGCGTACCGTTCGTGGTCCGCGCGTTGCGCGGCCGCATAGTCGGCGACGGGCGCGTCGACGAAGAAGACCCCGACGAGGGTGCCCGCGAGCGCGACCCGCGCGGCGATGCCCGACGTCTCGAACGCGACCGACAGACCTTCGGCGAGGCGGCGCGCCGAGTTCGCGATGCGGCCGTACGCGGGCGCATCGAGGAGCGCGAGTGTCGCGAGCCCTGCCGCGGTAGCGAGTGGGTTCCCCGACAGCGTCCCTGCCTGGTACACGGAACCGAGCGGGGCGAGGTGATCCATCACGTCGGCGCGTCCGCCGAGACCGGCGAGGGGGAGGCCACCGCCGACGACCTTGCCGAAGATGGTGAGGTCGGGCGCGATGTCGTACAACTCCTGGGCGCCGGCGGGCGCGACCCGAAAGCCGGTGATGACCTCGTCGAACACGAGCAGCGTTCCGTGACGCGTGCAGCGATCGCGCAGGCCCTCGAGGTATCCCGGCGCGGGAGGGACCAGGCCCATGTTCGCCGCGATCGGTTCCACGAGGAGCGCCGCGATCGTGTCGCTATGCTCGGCGAACGCGGCGTCGATCGCGTCGAGATCGTTGTACGGACACACGATCGTGTCGGCCACGGTGCCCGCGGTGACACCGGCCGAGCCGGGGAGCCCGAGCGTGGCGAGCCCCGAGCCTGCCGCCACGAGCAGCGCGTCGAGATGCCCGTGGTAGCAGCCCGCGAGCTTCACGATCTTGGCGCGGCCCGTGACGCCACGCGCGAGTCGCACCGCGGTCATCGCCGCTTCGGTCCCCGACGACACGAGACGCACCTTGTCGAGCGACGGAACCCGCGCACAGAGCACCTCGGCCAACTCGACCTCGGCTTCGGTGGGCGTGCCGTAACTCGTGCCGCGAGCGGCCGCACGTTGCACGGCGTCGACGACCGCCGGGTGCGCATGGCCGAGGATGATCGCGCCCCACGACTGCACGTAGTCGAGGTAGCGCCTGCCGTCGGTGTCGTAGAGCGCCGCACCTTCGGCACGCGCCGTGAAGAACGGTTCGCCGCCGACGCTGCCGAAGGCGCGCACCGGCGAGTTGACGCCGCCAGGGATGCGCGCCTCGGCCCGCGCGAACAGCGAGGTCATCCGTGCATCGACTCCGCGACCTCGCGGGCGAGGTAGGTGAGGATGAAGTCGGCACCCGCGCGCTTGATGGCCAGCAGATGTTCGAGCGCCACGGCCGGGCCGTCGATCCAACCGTTCGCGGCCGCGGCCTTGATCATCGCGTACTCGCCACTCACGTGATACGCCGCGACCGGGAAGTCGGTGGCGGCGCGCACTCGGGCAATGACATCGAGGTACGCGAGCGCAGGCTTCACCATGATCATGTCGGCGCCTTCGCCGAGGTCGAGTGCGACCTCGGCGTCGGCCTCACGGGCGTTCGCAGGATCCATCTGATAGCTCTTGCGGTCGCCGAACTGCGGCGCGCACTCGGCCGCGTCGCGGAACGGGCCGTAGAGCGCCGACGCGTACTTCGCCGCATAGGCCAGCACCGCGACGTGTTCGTGGCCCGCCCGGTCGAGCGCGGCGCGGATCGCGCCCACCTGGCCGTCCATCATCCCCGACGGAGCGATGACATCGGCACCAGCGTCGGCCTGGGCGACCGCGATCGAGCCGTATCGCTCGAGCGTCGCGTCGTTGTCGACCTCACCGGCCGGAGTGAGCAGACCGCAGTGTCCGTGATCGGTGAACTCGTCGAGGCAGTCGTCGGCCATGAGCACCATGCCGTCGCCGACCTCGTCGCGCAGGGCGCGCAATGCCTGCTGCACGATGCCGTCGACGGCATCGGCGCCCGAACCGCGCGCGTCCTTGTGCTCGGGGATCCCGAACAGGATCACACCGGGTACACCGAGATCGCGCAGCGTCCGCACCTCCGCGCAGAGGCTCGCGACCGTGTGCTGTGCGACCCCCGGCATCGACGCGACAGGTTCGGGCGCGTCGATTCCCTGCTTCACGAACAGCGGTGCGACGAGGTCGTCGACGCGGAGATCGGCTTCGGCGACGAGCCGTCGGAACGCTGGAGTGCGGCGCAGCCGGCGGAGGCGTCGGACCGGGAAGGTCATGATCACACGCTACTTTCCGGGCCGGCGCCGGGATCCGGGCCCGCGAAGTGATCGAGCACCGCCGCGACGAGACCGTCGAGGTCGTGCGGGTCGGCCTCCACCCCGACGTCGATCCCGAGTTCGCGCGCGGTCGCCGACGTGATCGGGCCGATGCTGAACACGGTCGGCATCGCGTCGGGCACGAGGCCGAGCGCGGCAACGAAGTTGCTCACGGTCGACGACGACGTGAACGTGATCGCGTCGATCTCGCCCGCGCGCACACGATCGAGGTCGTCGAGGCGCGGCACGGCGGGAACGGTGCGGTAGACCCCCAACACCGTCACCTCGTAGCCCCGGTTCGTCAGCCCGTCGGGGAGCACATCGCGCGCCTCGGCGGCCCGGGCGACGAGCACCCCCGCACCGAGCCGACTCGGCGCCGGGAACGCCTCGAGCAGCGCCTCGGCCACGAACCGCGGCGGAACGAGGTCGGCGCGCAATCCCTGGCGTTCCAGCGCGCGCGCGGTTCCAGGACCGATCACGGCGATCCGCAGGCCCGCGAGTGCACGGGCGTCGAGGCCTTGCGCCCCGAGACCGTCGCGGAAGAACGCGTCGACCCCGTTCGGCGACGTGAAGACGAGCCATTCGAAGTCGACCAACGCCGGGAGCGCGAACTCGACCGGCTCGATCACGATCGTCGGGAGTTCGATCACCTCGGCGCCGAGGGCCTCGAACCGATCGCGCAACGCGCTCATCTGCTCGCGGGCGCGGGTGACCACGATGTGACGACCGAACAACGGCCGGCGCTCGAACCACGAGAAGTCGAGCGCGGCGACCGGTCCGACGACGATCGCCGAGGGCGCGGCGATGCCCGCGTGCGGCGCGTCGGCGAGCGTCGTGCGCACGGTGTCTTGTTCGGGGCGTGTCCCCCACCGCACCGCGGCGACCGGCGTCGACGGGTCGCGGCCCGCGGCGATCAGGCGCGCCACGATGTCGGCGAGGTGACCCGCACCCATGAGGATCACGAGCGTGCCGCCCGCGCGCGCCAACGACTCCCAGTCGGTGTCGTCGCTTCCCTTCGCCGGATCCTCGTGACCGGTGACGATCGTGACGTGGGTCGACAACCCGCGGTGGGTCACCGGAATCCCCGCGTACGCCGGGGCCGCAATCGCGCTCGTGACGCCGGGGACGACCTCGTAGGCAACGCCCGCGGCGCGCAAGGCCTCGCACTCCTCGCCGCCGCGCCCGAAGCCGAACGGGTCGCCGCCCTTCAGCCGCACGTCACAGCGCGCGGGGAGACCGTGCTCCACGAGCGTCGCATTGATCTGTTGCTGGTCCATGGCGACGTGTCCCGGCGCCTTGCCGACATCGATGCGCACCGCGTGTCGCGGCGCGAGATCGAGCAGTCGCGACGAAGCGAGCCGATCGTGGACGACCACATCGGCCTGCGCGAGCAGCTCCGCGCCGCGGCAGGTGAGCAGCCCTGGGTCGCCAGGACCTGCGCCGACGAGATGAACGGTCATGCGCACCTCATCGTGCGGTCCGGGTGGTCTCGAGCGCGGCGAGCGCCGCGCGGCCGAGCGCATCGGGGTGGGGGCCGAGCACGCGGGCGCGGCGCACGCCGCCAGCGTCGGCGAGCAGGACCTCGAGGTCGATCCGGCCGTCGGGGGTGATCGTGGCGAGCGCGCCCACCGGCAGCTCGCATCCGCCCC
>SXJQ01000123.1 GCA_005779345.1 Actinomycetota bacterium | reverse complement strand
CGGCGTGCCATGCACGCCGGACCGCTCAACGAAGGGTTGGTGGGAAGGGTTAGTGGGGCGAGGGGTGAGGTGCGCCGCGGTGCTACTCGCGGGTCAGAGTTCGGACTTGCAGAAGTTCATCGGGTGCGTCGGCCAGTGCTCGGGGTCCATGATGTAGTAGGTGCCGTCGGAGCACTTCAGCTTCGGGTTCACCTCCGCGAAGGTTCCACCGTCTGCGTCGGCGACTTCGTAGCCGGGAACACTCCACACGTGGGTCATCCACTGGGTCTTCGTCATCAGCAGGCCGCCGACGGCATCGCACTGTTCCTTCGTCACGGAGCGGTCCGCGCCGAGCGGAGCTTCGGTGCCGTTCGGGCCCATCTTCGTGCAGACGTTCGTGTGGTAGTGCCAGAAATCGTTCGCGCCCGGGAACCCCTCGGGCTCCTCCTCGGCAACGCTGTAGTACATGAAGCCGGCGACCTTGGCGTCGTCGTCGGTGCCGTCGTAGATGACGATGAGCGGGTGCAGCGCATCCGCTTCGTCGATCGTTCCGTCGGGGTTGAATCCCTCGCCGAGCCACGGCGCGGTGACGTGCAGGCCCAGGCCGGGCGAATACGGTCCGGCGTTCCTGCCACCCGCCGCGTGCATCGCGCCGAGCGTCGGGTACTCCTCGGCGACCTGGCGGCTCAGCTCCATGGAGCGGTCGAGTTCGGCCTGCGTCGCCGCGTCGAGTTCGACGTACTCCATCTCCGCGTGGTGCCCGTTGCTGAGCATCCCGAGGCCCTTGTCGTCGACCGGCTCGTCGTGGTCACCGTCGGCGTGGTCCGGATCCATCGAGTCCATGTCGTGTTCATGGGTCGTGTCTTGGGTCGTGTCTTGGGTCGTGTCTTGGCCCGTGTCGGGTGTCGTCGCCGAGGCGGCGCTGGTCGTGGTCGGATCGCCCGCATCGGAGGAGGGCGTGTCGGAGCCGCCGCATCCGGCAGCGAGAACGGCGGTCAGCGCCGCGAACGTGAGCATCCGCTTCATCAGGACTCCCTGCGTCAGAGCACGTGCGCGGCACGTCGCGCCTGACCGTGCAAGGCGATTCGTACCACAAGATGCCCGGTTCGCGCACCCGTGGCGACCCCGTTCGATCGATGCGGCATCGACCGCCTGAGTAGCGTGCCGCCGTGCCTCGTCGTTCCTGCATGCCGGTTCGTCCCTGTATGCTCGGGCTCGTCGTCGTGGCCGCCTTCGGCGTCGGCGCGTGCAGCCAACCCGAGTACACGGTCGACGACGCCGAGGCCGAGCTCGCCGCCGCGGGACTCTCACCCGGAGCGGCGCAGTGTGTGACCGCGGGCCTCGAGGCGTACTTCACCGAGGAGTTCCTCGCCCTCCAGGAGTCCGAGGGGCTCGAGGCGGTGTCGCAGCGCCAGGTCGACAACTACGTGCGCAACCGCCTCGCCGGCGTCGACGTCACCGACCCTGCCGCGCAGACCGAGACGGATCGCCTCGTCGCGGAGTGCTCCGACTGACCGCGCACTCCCTTCGTTGAGCGGTCCAGCGCGTATGACACGCCCGACCGCTCAACGAACCGCTTGGGGTGAAGGGGTGGGGGCGAGTGGTCAGGCCGACTCGAGGTCGGTCATCGTGAACAGTGCGTCGAGGGTGAGTCCGACGGCCGCGAGGTTCTCGCGTCCTCCCGACTCGCGGTCGATCACGCACACGACCCGATCGAGCACTGCCCCTTCGGCGCGCAGCGCGACGGCGGCGTCGAGGATCGCGCCGCCGCTCGTGACGACGTCTTCGACGATCAACAGGGAGAGCCCGGCGAGTTCGCCGCCCTCGGCGAGCCGGCACGTGCCGTAGGTCTTCGCCTCCTTGCGCACGAACCGCGCCGGCAGACCGGTCACCTGCGACAACATCGTGGCGATCGGGATCCCGCCGAGCTCGAGCCCGGCGAGCGCGTCGATGCCGGCCGGGACCTTGACCGCGAGCTGTTCGGCGATCGCGAGCAGCAGGGCGGGATCGGCCTCGAAGAGATACTTGTCGAAGTACTGGTCGCTCACGGCTCCCGAGCGGAGCAGGAACGTGCCGGTGAGGTGGGCGGCGTCGTAGACGCGCCGAGCAAGCGTGCCGTCCATGGCGGCGACCCTACCGAATGCCCGCGCCGGTGCCGGTCGGCTCGCACGTCGCCGCGGGCGACGTTGACGGGCGATCACGGGTCTGCGTATCGTGCGCCTCGCGGAGTGGGGTCACCGCGCCGGCGGGTGCACGACTTCGGTCGTGTCCCGGCGCAACCGCTGGAGGCTGGGGGCGATGGGCTCGGGGGGATCCATCGCTCCCAGCCCGGCACGCTTCGTTTCGTTCGGGCCGTTCCGTCGGCGCGGTCCGAAGAGGCCGGGACGCGCTCAGCGCGGCAGGCCGAGGACGCGCTCGCCGATGATGTTGCGCAGCACCTGCGTCGTTCCGCCCATGATCGTGTAGGCGGGTGCATAGCAGACGTTGCGCGCGACACGGTTCCAGAGCACCGCGTCGCTCCCGGAACGGTTCGCGACGAACGCGGCGACGCGTTGTTCGTACTCCGTGCACCAGGTCTTGGTCGCCGCGGAGAACGCCTTCGGCGCCTGCTGCAACGTCTCGCGCAACACGAGCAGGCGCCCGATGCGGTAGCCACCGACGAGGGCCGCGTACTCCTGGCGCACGATCGGGTCGTCGAGATCGAGTCGCGTTCGCGCGTCGCGGAGCAGCGCCGCGTTGCTCGCCAGCCGGTCGATGCCGCCGCGTTCGTGTTCGAGTTGGCGCATCGCCTGTCCGAAGGAGCCGTTCAGCGAACCGACGAGGTTGGTCGCAGGAACGCGCACCGCGTCGAACCGCACCTCGCAGAAGTGCTCGCCGCCGGTCATGTCGCGGATCGGTCGGACCTCGATCCCCGGCGAGCGCATGTCGACGAGCAGCTCCGACATGCCGCGGTGCGCGGGCGCGTCGGGGTCGGTCCGGCAGATCAGGTAGCACCAGTCGGCCGTCGCCGCGAAGCTCGTCCAGATCTTCTGACCGTCGACCACGAACTCGTCGCCGACCCGCGCGGCGCGCGTGCGGACGGCCGCGAGGTCGGAGCCCGCGTCGGGTTCGCTCATCCCGATGCACCACGACGAGCGACCGGCGAGGATGTCGGGGAGGTGCCGCTCCTGCTGTTCGGGGGTTCCGTACTGCATGAGCACCGGGCCGATCTGGCGGTCGGCGAACCAACTCGCCGCGATCGGTACGCCGCGCCCGATCAGCGTCTCGGCGAGCACGAATCGGTGGAGCGCTGAACGCCCGGCACCGCCGAATTCGGTGGGCCAGGTGATGCCGAGCCAACCGCGACGGCCGAGCGCTTCCGACACCGCGCGCGAGTAGCCGACGAGCCAGGAATCCTCGAGGCATTCGAGGTCGGCGGTCGCGGCGTCGGCGAACGCCTCGGCCTCGTCGCGCAACGCCAGCACGTCGGCGGGCCAGTCGAAGTCCATCAGACGATGCGACTGTCCTTGTCGCCCCAGTAGCGGTCTCGGATCAACCGCTTGTAGAGCTTGCCGGTGGGTTGGCGCGGCAACGCGGCGTCGAAGTCGATCGCGCGTGGACACTTGTAGTGCGCGAGGTGTTCCGCGCAGAACGCGAGGAGTTCGCGCGCGAGTTCGGGTCCGGCATCGGCCATCGACGCGGGCTGTACGACCGCGTGCACTTGCTCGCCCATCTCCTCGTGCGGGATGCCGAACACCGCGACGTCGAACACCTTGGGGTGCGTGATGAGGAGATTCTCGGCTTCTTGGGGGTAGATGTTCACGCCGCCCGACACGATCATGAACGTCTTGCGGTCGGTGAGG
>SXJQ01000122.1 GCA_005779345.1 Actinomycetota bacterium | reverse complement strand
TGTGCACCACGGCGGCCGCGACTGCCGAGTCCACGCCGCCCGACAGTCCGCAGATCACGTGCTCGTTGCCCACCTGTGCGCGAATCTCGGCGACCTGCTGCTCGATGATCGACACGTTCGTCCATGTCGGTCGACATCCGGCGATGTCGTACAGGAACGCCTTCAGCATCGCCTGGCCGTGCTCGGTGTGCGCGACCTCGGGGTGGAACTGCACGCCGAAGATGCGACGCTCGGCATCACCGAACGCGGCGGCCGGGGTGTCGGGAGTGGACGCGAAGACCTGAGCGCCGGTCGGCGGTCTCGTGATCGTGTCGAAGTGGCTCATCCACACGGCCTGCGACGCGGGCAGATCGTGGAGGAGCCGATCGGCGTCGGTGACCGTGAGCTCGGTGCGCCCGTACTCGCCGCGCCCGGTCTTGGCCACCTCGCCGCCGAGGTCGCGGGCGATGAGTTGCGCCCCATAACAGAGCCCGAACACCGGAACGCCCGCCGCGTAGATCGCAGGGTCGATCGACGGCGCGCCATCGGCGTGGACCGATGCCGGACCGCCCGACAGGATGATCGCTGCCGGGCCCTTGGCGAGCATCTCTGCCACCGGCATGGACCGCGGCACGATCTCGCTGTACACGTGCGCCTCGCGGACTCGCCGCGCGATCAACTGCGCGTATTGCGCCCCGAAATCGACGACCAGGACGAGATCGGGATGCTCCACGACCCGCCTACTTCTGGCCCATGCCGACGCCCTGGGCGCGCTGGAGCGACTTGCCCTCCGTCTGGAGCGACGGCGCCACCATGACCTCGGCCTTCTGGAACTCCTTGATGGTCTCGTGGCCGGTCGTCGCCATCGAGGTGCGGAGTCCACCGAAGAGGTTCAGCGAGCCGTCGTTCTCGTGCGCGGGTCCGATCAGGATCTCGCCGAGCGTTCCCTTCTTGCCCGCGTAGACCCGCGCACCACGCGGCAACGTCGGGTGGAAGGTCGCCATGCCCCAGTGGTGCCCGCGCCCGGGAGCCTCGTACGCACCGGCGAGCGGGGAGCCGATCATCACGGCGTCGGCGCCGCACGCGATCGCCTTGGCGACGTCGCCACCCGTGCGCATCCCACCGTCGGCGATGACCTGCACGTACACGCCGGTCTCGTCGAGGTGGCGAATGCGCGCGCCGGCCGCGTCGGCGATCGCGGTGGCCTGCGGCACGCCGATGCCGAGCACGCCGCGGGTCGTGCACGCGTGACCCGGACCGACACCGACGAGGATCCCGACCGCGCCCGTGCGCATCAGGTGCAACGCCGTGGAGTACGACGCGCAACCGCCGACGATCACCGGCAGGTCGATCTCGCGAATGAACTTCTTGAGGTTGAGCGGCTGGCGATCGGGGTGCTTCGAGACGTGCTCGGCCGAGACGACGGTGCCCTGGATGACGAGGACGTCGAGTTCGGCTTCGAGCACGAGCGGCGCGTATTCCTCCACGCGTTGGGGCGTGAGCGACGCGCACGAACGAACGCCGGCAGCGTTGATCTCCTGGATGCGCCGACCGATGAGCTCGGGCTTGATCGGCTCCTGGTAGAGCTGCTGCATGCGGCGCGTGGCCTTCTCGGTCGGCAGCTCGGCGATCTCTTCGAAGATCGAGTCGGGGTCGTCGTAGCGCGTCCACAACCCCTCGAGGTTCAAGCACGCGAGCCCACCGAGATTGCCGATCTCGATCGCGGTCGCGGGCGAGACCACACCGTCCATCGCGCTCGCCATCATCGGCAGTTCGTAGCGCTGCCCGTCGAGGTCCCAGGAGATGTCGACGTCTTCGGGATCGCGCGTTCGCCGACTCGGGACGATCGCGATGTCGTCGAACCCGTAGGCCCGTCGACCCGACTTTCCGATGCCGATCTCGACTTCCACCGGCCACTCCCTACTCCGAAAGGGGAAACGGCCATCCTAATCCCGGGCCGCCGCGGCGACCCGCATCAACGGCCACGACTTCGGGTGATTGCAGCACCGCGTTTCGGAGGCCACGCGCCAGGCGTCGCGTCAGCGGCTGCTCGTCAGATGCGCGAGCAGGTTCGTCAGGATCCGGGCGGTCGCTCCCCAGACCGTCTCGCCGGCGAGTTCGAAGAATGTCATCGACGCGTCGGGGGCCCACGGCACGTCCCACCGTTCCTCACGCCACGTCGCCTCGTCGAGAAGCTCGGAGAGCGCGACGTCGAAGACCGCGGTGACCTCGCGGGGGTGCGCGGCGACGATCGGGCGCCCCGGGAGCACCCCGACGAACGGCGCGATCAGGAAAGCGGAGACCACGGTGCCGATGTGGTCGAGTTCGGCGACGATCTCGACCGACTCGCGGTCCAGCGCGATCTCCTCGTATGCCTCACGGAGCGCGGCGTCGACCAGGTCGCGGTCGACGGCCGGATCGAGTTTGCCGCCGGGGAACGCGATCTGTCCCTGATGGGTCGGCAGGGTGTCGGGGCGCTTCGTGAGGATGAGACGCGCCTCGCCGTCTTCCTCGAACACCGGGACGAGCACCGCCGCGGCGCGGGCGCCCGCGCCGGCGAAGTGGTCGCGGCGGGCCGGAGGGTGCGCGGCGAACGCGGTGACGACCTCGGCGAGCGTGAAGCGGCGATCCACCGCAGCGAGGTGTGCCCACGGCGCAGGCCCGCCGGCGCGCCAGCCAGCGGGTCGGGGAATGTGCTGTCGGCCACCCCGCGTCATCGAGCGCAATGTAGGTGGCGCGGTGGTGGCGCCGCACCGGTCAGAGCACCACGTTCCACTCGCTGATCGTCACCGTCGCGCCCGGAGTGTCGCCGCCACCGTCGCCGAATCGCACGAGCGCGCGTCCGTGTCGCACGCCATCGATGGTGACCACGAGTTCGACGACGCGGTCGGGAATCGCCGAGGCCGACGCCGGGACCGCGAACACGGGTGAGAGGCCCGCCGACGGGCTTCCCCAGGTCGCCACCGACCGGACGAGCACCCCGCGATCGAACTGTGCCTGACCGCCGCGAGCGAAGTCGATCCCGATCGCGCCCGACGGCGCGAGCACGGTGCCGTGCACTCGCAACTGTGAGGTGGCGCCGACCCTCCACCCCGTCACCATGATGAACGGGCAACCGCGGGCGAGCACGACGCAGCGTGTCTGCACCTGCTCCGCGGGCGCGCCCGTGCTCGCCGAGGGCCCATAGATCGCGATCCGCTGACCCTCGGGCGCGGCGGAGGCACATGCCTCGACGTTGTGGGCCGCGCCCACGTAGAGCGCGCTCTCACGCGAGAACACGAGCAGGGCACCCGAGAGGTGCTCGGCGTCGCAGGCGCCCGCGAGCGGGATGGTCGGCCGGGAGCGCCACGGGCCGGGAGTCCAGTCCTTCGCGGTCCCCGCGATCACATCGGCGGTCGGGTCGGTGATGCGCCACTGGGCCGCGAGCCCGCGTTGGCTGAAGTTGAACCAGAACGTGCCGGGCAACAAGTGCACGACGACTCCCGGACACGACCCGTCGGTGAGCGCCGTCAACGGCGCGGCGTCGTCGTACTGGCCCGGAGCGAGCGCGACGTACGCGTTGCGGCCGGGACACGACGGCACGCGCCGAACAGCGGGACGCGCGACCGTCGGGGCGCCCACCCGTGTCAGGGCGTCGCTGATCTCGTTCGTCGTCGGTGCGTTGCAGACGGCCGCGGGCCGCGACACGATCTGTCCGACTGCGCAGGCACCGCCGGCGTGCACCGGCGCGCGGCCCGCGTCGAGGGTCCCCCCGTTGGCGATCACGATCGACGACGACGCGACGACCGCACCGCTCACCGGCAGGGTGCCACCGGCCTGCGCGATCCCGGGCTCGGCCGGCCGGCTGTTCGTGAGGATCGCGTGACTCGGCACGTCGGCCGGCGCGCCGACCCGCATCGAGCGCTCCCGCACGGCGCCGGCATCGCCGCGCGCCGTACAGGTGACCTCGGCACGACGACCGTCGGTGAGCACGACCGGGAGCGTTCGACACGCTTCGTCGGCAGCGCCCCACTCGAGATCTCCACGCATTGCGCCGATCGCCATGTCGAGCGCGCCGCCCGCTCCGTAGAGCGACGATTGACGCTCCTGGACTGCGCGGTCGGTTCGGAATCCCTGGTCTGCGTACCCGAGCGTTGCCGCCATCGTCATGCCGAACACGGTGACGAACACCAGCGCCATGATCATCGACGCCCCACGTTCGTCGCCGCCGCGCTCGGCGTCGACGCGTTCGGCGCGCCCGCGCATCACGGGGCACTCGCGCGCGGCGCAGCAACGGTCGTGAAGGCGAATCCGTCGGCGGCCGACACGCGCAGCTCCACCGAGCCGGGTGTCGCGCACGACGGCGCACACGTGATCTCGGGGACCGCGGTGGGAGTCAGACGACCGATCTCCGACACCGCAGTCTCGACACCATCGGTGCACGAACGACGCTCCAACACCGACCCTCGAGCATCGGCGCGAGCGAACCACGAGGCGACGTACTCGACCGCGTCCTCCTGCCAACGCAAGCTCGCGAGCGCGGTTCCGGTGCCGCAACCGGCGACGTCGTCGACCGTCACCGACGTCGCGCTCTGCACGTCGGCGGTGAAGTGAGTCGCGGCGAGTCGCGCGGTCGCGTCGTCCTGGAAGATCGCGTTCGAGGTCTCGCCGTTCTGGAGGAAGAACATCATTGCCGCGGCGAGCGGGCCGACGATGAGGCTGAGGATCACGATCGAGATCATCAACTCGGGAATCGTGAGACCCCGTTCGTCCCGGCGACGCTCCGTCATGCTGCCCGCTTGTACACGACGACCTCGCGCAACGCGGCGCCGTCGCCCGAGCGCGCCGACAGGGTCACGGCCTGGACACCCGTGTCGCCACCGGTACAGGTCCCGACGAACTCTGCGAGCGCGGTCGAGCCGTTCCAGTACGCCACCGACGCGACCGTCAGCTCGACCGTCGCGGTCGTTCCGTCACCGTCCCCGGCGGGAACCGGTTGCGTCCCGTCGGGCAACGCGACCGGGAGCGCGCTCTCCGCGGCATCTCCGTAGGGCGTGGGACCGCCGGCGGTGCACGCGTCGTAGGGCACGCGCGCGAACGCCTCCGCGTAGCTCCACAGCAGCGCTTCGGATCGGGTGGCGGTGCGATCGTCGTTCCCCCACCCGATCACGGTTCCGAGCGCGCCGACTATGGCGACCACCCCGAAGGCGACGAGCGAGATCGTGATCAGCGTCTCGATGAGCAGCTCGCCGCGCTCGCCCCGGCGTCGCCCCCGCTCGCCCTGAACGCGCGCGCTCGCGCCATCGTTCGCGTCCGCGATAGCAGCCGTCCACCCGAGTGTCCGCAGTTGGGGTTCCACGAGACTCCGCCCTCCTCCGATTCGATATCGGTACGACGCGACGCCGACCTGAGTCGTATTCCCAGGTCAGCCCGCACGGAACGGGCTCAAGACCGAGGCGCGTCGCGTCGACGCTCTGGGCATGGAGGAGGGCGGTGTTCATCGCGCGGTCGACCGTGCGTTCGAGGTGACCACCGGGGTGACCCGGGCGGGCTCGCGCTCCCGAAACCGTGCGGCCCGGGTGACCCGAACGTTGCTCGCCGCCGCGGTCGCCACCGCCGTGCTCGTGCCCCTCGAGGCGCTGGTCGCGGCGGCGGGTCCGAACGACATCACGCTCTCCGGATACGTCTGGCGCGACGACGACCAGAACGGCACGCTCGCAGGTTGGGAATATCGCCTGCCGGGAGCCACGGTGACCGCGACGAACGCGGCCGGGGGTGTCGTGTCGCGCAGCACCGACGTCAGCGGGCGTTACGACCTGCCGGTCAACCGCACGCTCGGACCCAGCTGGCGCATCGACGTGAGCCTGCCGTCGTCGTCGCTCCGTTCGACGGT
>SXJQ01000121.1 GCA_005779345.1 Actinomycetota bacterium | reverse complement strand
GACCGGCACGCTGACCAAGGGAGAGCCGTCGGTCACCGATGTGCTCGTCTTGGCCGACCCTGGAACTTCGCGCTCGTGGGACGAAGCCGAGGTGTTGCGGTTCGCCGGGGCCGCCGAATCCGGAAGTGAACATCCGCTCGCCGACGCGATCATCCGGCGGGCGCTGATGGACGGCGGCGAACGTCCGCAGACCCACGCGTTCCAAGCGATCCCTGGATGCGGCGTGAGCGTGACGGTGAATGGACGTGATGTGCTGCTCGGCAACCGGCGCTTGATGGTGAAGGGCGAGGTCGCGGTCGCGCCGGCCGCCGAAGAAGGCGTACGCGGGCTCGAAGAAGACGGGAAGACCGCCATGCTGATGGCGATCGATGGGCGGCTGGCGGCGGTGATCGCGGTCGCGGACACGGTGAAGGAGAACGCCCGATCGGCGATCGCCGAGCTCGAGCGAGATCGGGTCACGGTCGTGATGCTCACGGGCGACAACGAACGGACCGCGCGGGCGGTCGCCCGCCAACTCGGTATCGAGCGCGTGATCGCCGATGTCGCGCCGCAGGACAAGGCCATCGAGATCCAACGGTTGCGTGACGCCGGCGAGGCTGTCGCGATGGTGGGCGACGGAATCAACGACGCCCCGGCCCTCGCGACCGCTGACATCGGCATCGCAATCGGTTCGGGCTCCGACGTCGCGAAGGAGACCGGTGGGCTGATCCTCATCAAGAACGATGTGCGTGATGTCGCGGTCGCGATCCGATTGAGCCGGGCAACGATGCGCAAGATCCACCAGAATCTCTTCTGGGCCTTCGCGTACAACACCGCCGCCATCCCGATCGCGGCGGCCGGGTTGCTCAACCCGATCATCGCGGCGGCGGCGATGGCCCTGTCGAGCCTGTCGGTGATCCTCAACTCGGCCACCCTGAAGCGACTCCGGCTCGGGAGCCCAGAATGACCCGCCTTCGCGTCTCCCGTGGGGCCGCACGAGTCGCCATGCGAACGAGCATCGCCGGTTCCGCTCTGCTGCTCGTCGCGCTGCTCGCCCGTGGCTGGGGTCGCGACGCGTGGACCACTGCGGCCGCGGTCCTGTTCCTGCTGTGCGTGGTGACGTGCATCGTCGCGGGTGTGATCGGTGGCCGATCGGAGCGCGAGGTGCGACGAGCGGTCGACCGGCTCGCGATGACTCGGAGCGACGCGGGGCGGCACCCGCGTCGAGATGGAGACACTGAGGGAACCGCAAGGTGAACGACGATCCCCGCCTCGGTGATGCGCGGGGTCCTGCGTTCGCATCAACGCAAAGGAGAGGGAAATGAATCCGAAGAATCAACTCGCGCAACCGTTGGGGACGCCCCGACGGCGAGGCCGTCCGACCGTCAACATCACAGCGAATGAACGGATCGGTCGGCTGGTCATCGGCGTCGCGGCAATCATGGCCGCGGTCGTACTTCTCGGCGGCGGCGGATCTGTCGTCGCGGTGGTACTCGCCCTGCTGCTGGCCGCTGCCGGCCTCGACCTGGCGGTCACGGGCGCGCTCGGGCACTGTCCCCTCTATCAGAAACTCGGCTTTGTGCCGAAGTCGTTGCGGAGACCGACATGAACCACGAGCATCCGACCGGGCCCGACCAGGAGCAGACGGATCACGCGACTCAAGTAGGCGCCCCGCATCGAGGTCACCAGGGCCACGGCTGGATGATGATCATCTGCTGCCTCCCGATGCTGGTGATCGCGGTCGCGCTGGTGGGCGCGGGTGTCGTCAGCGCGGGTTTCCTGCTGGTCGCAGTCGCGTGTACCGCGATGATGGCCCTCATGATGTGGGGTATGTCCGACAAGGGCCAAAGCGGCGATCATCGTTGAAGGACTGACGCTGCCGGTCAAGAGCCTGAGCCCACAGCGGGCGCGCTTCAGCCGCGCGCGGCTTACGCCGCGACCTTCACGCAGCGCTCAGCCAGGCGTTCCACAAGCCCGAATCGCGTGTACTAAGGGTTAAAGTCGCCCCTCCGACACGCACTTGTACCCCACGCGAGAGCGCCTCGACGCTGCCCCGCCCTTCGGGGTGGTAGGTCAGGGTTCGGGAAGCTCGTCGGGGTAGGTGATGGCGACTTCGGTGATGGTCTTCGAGAAGTCCGAGGAATTGTTCGTGATGAAGCGGTCGGCGCCGGCCGCCACGGCGGTCGCGAGGTGCACTGCATCAGCGGCGCGCAGTCGGTGGGTGGCTCCGAGCGCGGTCGCGAGTTCCGCGATGGCCTCGTCGACGGGTCGGAGGTCGACACGCCCAAGCAGGGCTGTCAACGCCTCGAGCTCGGCCTCAGCGCCATCGCGCATGGGTTTGGTGAGCAGTTCTGGTATGAGGAGCACGGAGCCGATGCCCGCAACGGCGCCGCTCGTCGTGGTCGCTTGCGCGGGAAACAGCGCGCGGACGCGTCGCCCGAGCTGGTGATCAGATACGGCCGCATAGATCAGGACGTCGGCGTCGAAAGCGTCCATGTCTCAGCCGATCAGCGCGCCGACCGGCCGGCGGCCACGTCGGCGACGAGTTCGTGAGCCCGCTCCGCGCTCACCGTGGGCGCATCGCAGAGCGGGGTGGCTCGGGCGCGGTCGAACCTGTCACGCAGACGCTCGGCGTCCCCGAGTGCTCGGTCGGCCCGCCGAACCCGTATGGCGTCGGGACGGACGACGACCGCCACCGCCTGCCCGTGGCGCGTGATGGTCACTTCGTCGCCGGCGAGCACACGGTCGAGGAGTTCCGGCAGCGCGGCGCGTGCTTCGCTGACTGACATCGTCGACATGGCACAACTGTACACTAGTGTACGGGTGTGTACAAGTAGGTTCGTCCGCGCATGGCCACCATCTTCCGACGCCAGCTCGACACGCTCGCGCTCAGCGAGGAACTGCACGATCAGGGGCTGGGGGGCGAACTGCTCGTACGCGCGCTGCCGACGATTCTCGAGGCCGCGCGGGTGCCGGCGGGAAGTTGGTCGTGGTCGATGCGATCGATGACGCGGCCTTCTATCGCCACCACGACAGTCGACACGAGGCAGCGGTCTCAGTTCCGCACTTCCGCGTTCTCACTCCGCTATGCCGGCGATGAATCGATCGGCTTCGAGTTCGCCCCCTCGCTGAACACGATGATGCAGCGCCAGCAGGGAGAACTGGTCCGGCCCGACGGCGTCACCGCGGACGACGCGATGGAAGCCGCCGACGTGACCACGACCACGACACCGCCCGGCGGCGGATGCTCGGTGACGGGTTCGTTCACTGCTGGGGGCACCACCGTGGACTTCGACGGCGCGGACGAGGAGCTCACCGTCCGACCCGAACGCGACGGAAACGGCAGGATCGTCTGGAACGAGTACCAGTTCCGGGCGCAACGCTGGGACGATGACACCTCGACCGGCTTCCGGTTCACCGTCGAGGCGACCGAGGTGGTCGACGAGGATGGGCCGCAGGCGGGGTCGCCTGTCGCATCGCTCGACATCCTGGACGCGGAGAGCGACCTCGAATCCGCGAACCGGAGCCTCGCCGCGGCGCGGTTCACGAGCCGAGGGTTCGGCGACGGCACGTGGGAGTTCGACGGGGCGTCGGGGTTCGCCCTCGATGCCGTGCTCCCGGGATCGGTGCCGACCGACACCGCGCAAGTAGCCGCGACTTTCGAGTGCGAGTGATGTCTGGGTTCTAGCGGACATCGCGCGCCGACCGCGCGATGCCGACGTTCAGCGTGGCGTGGGGGCGTCCGATCGGTCGCGACCCTGTGGGTCGTGTTCGAACCCTGGGGTCGCGCAGCAGGCGGTGTCGCCATTCCATGCTTCGCGTCCTTCGGCAATCGCGAGTGCGGCGACCACGAGGGCGACGAGTGGGTCGGCCCACCACCACCCGAACGCTGCGTTGAACGCGAGTCCGGCGAGGAGCGCGGCCGAGAGGTACGTGCAGAGGACGGTCTGTGCACTGTCGGCCATCACGGTGCTCGAATTCAGGTCCCGCCCGACGCGCCGCTTCTGGACGGCGAGTAGCGGCATGACGACGAGTGAGAGTGCGGCGATCGCGATCCCGGCCGCCGATGCGTCTGGCTGGTGACCGGTCGCGAGGTCGAATACGCCTCGCGTAGCGGCGTATGCGGCGAGCGCGAAGAACGACACGGCGATTGCTTTGAGTGCAGCGTGAGAGCGGGCGTCGCTGTCGTGTCCGGAGTACTGCCAGAGCACGACCGAAGCCGACCCGACTTCGATCAGTGCGTCGATGCCGAACGTGATGAGCGCGACCGATCCGACTGCGGCGCCGGCCGTGAGCGAGACGCCTGCTTCGATGATGTTCCAGGTGATCGTTGCCGTCGCGAGGAGCACGGCGAGGCGGCGGAGGTGACTCTGGTCGACCGGGGGCGAATGTGTCGCGGTCATCGGCGTCGCGGGCGTCGTGTGAACTTCGGGCAGAGGTCGATCTGCGTACCGGTCGAGGCGAGCAAGCGCTCGGCGGCTTGGAGGAGTTGGGTGATTTCGTCGGACGCGAGCCGGTAGAAGACTTGGCGCGCCTCGGGACGGTCGAGCACGAGGCCGCATTCCTTCAGGCAGGCGAGGTGGCCCGACACGTTGCCCTGTGATGTGCCGACTGTTGCGACGAGGTCCTTGACGCGTCGTTCGCCGCCGCGGAGCTCGAGCAGGATTGCGAGTCGGGTCGGGTCGCCGAAACCTCGGAACAGCTTCGCCGCCACCTGGACATCCGAGTCAGACGCTGTCATCGCCATATGCCGATGATATTACTTCGCGGTCTTGTTCGTGCTGACGGCCCGTTCTAGGCTCGCAGCATGACTGAAGCCGCCGTCTCTCCCCGCCGTCGACCGTGGCTGATTCCCGCCATCATCGCCGTCGTTGCGGTGATCGGGATCGCCATCGGTATCGGCGTCGTAACGAGCAACGATGATGACAACGATGCCGTTGCGGTGAGCGATGCCTCGCGCATCGCGAGTGTGCAGCAGGGTTGCGAAGACTGGATGGGTAGCTACAGCGGCGCTCACCCCAGCACGGATTGGTGCGCAGGGATGGGCAGCTGGATGCGCGATCAGATGGGTGCTGGCAACATGATGGGCCAGATGATGTGGGGCGATCCCGATCGGATGCGCAGCACGTGCGGTCAGTGGATGACGTCGAGCTCCACGCCGACCACGTCAGCGGCAGGCGACGACTGGTGCGACGCGATGGTGACCTGGATGCAGGATCACATGGACGGTGACTGGGACAACTGGATGATGCACGGCGGGATGATGGGTCGATGACCGGCCACGACGCGTAGACCCATCCCCGTCCCCGGCTGATCCTGGACGCAGAGCAGATCCTCCACGCGGGTACGCATCACCGGTTACGGCGTTCCAGTTCTGCAATCGACGGCCCGAATCACGTCCCGAGCGGGCGGCCGTTCAGCGAGATCTGGTTGGAGCGCGCGGGCTCGGCCCGAAAGGTCGAATCGTCGACGGGGCGGCCGGCAATACGGTGTCGCGCGTGGCTGACTACCTCGAGCTCCTGCCGGCCGTCGATGTCCAGGGCGGTCGGGCGGTCCAACTCATCCACGCGGCCGCTGGGTCGGCGAAGGTGTCCGGCGACCCGATCGAGGCGGCGCTGAACTGGCAGCGGTGCGGTGCGGAATGGATCCATCTCGTTGATCTCGACGCGGCGTTCGGGTGGGGCAACAACCGAGCCCTGCTCACCGAGATCGTCGGTCGGCTCGACATCCGCGTGGAGCTGAGCGGGGGCATCCGCGACGACGAGACGTTGGCGGCGGCGCTGGCCACCGGTTGTCGTCGGGTCAACATCGCGACCGCCGCGCTCGGGCAACCGGAGTGGTGCGCCCAGGCGATCGCGGATTACGGCGACCGCGTCGCGGTCGGTATCGACGTTCGCGGCCGGACCCTGGCCGCCCGCGGTGGGGGCGCTCAGGGCGGCGACCTCTACGAGGTGCTGGCGCGGCTCGATTCGGAGGGTTGTGCCCGCTACGTGGTGACCGACGTCGACAAGGACGGGATGCTCGAGGGTCCCAACCTCGACCTGCTCCGCGGCGTCTGCGCCGCCACCGACCGTCCGCTGGTGGCCTCCGGCGGCATCACCGAACTGACCGACCTCGAAGCCCTCCGGGGGTTGGTCGAGCACGGCGTCGAGGGCGCGATCATCGGCACGGCGCTCTACGAGGGCCGGTTCAGCCTTCACGACGCGCTCGCACTGACCCGGCACGAGGGGGCGCCGTGATGTCGTCGGCATCGACGGTCGTCGTCGGAATCGCTCGGCGTTCAGAAGTCGGGTTCTGGCGGCGCGAGTGTGCTCGGTCCGACGTGGCGCTCCAGCCAGGTGGTCATCGGTCGTGCCGCCCTCCAAACGGTGAGGACGCGATCGAGCGACTTGGGGGAGTGCATCCACTTGGCGAGCGGGAGACTCTTGCCCATCGTGAGTCCCTTCATTCGGAGCAGCTCGACGCGGTCATGGTCCTTCGGGTAGCCCCGCGGCGCGGTCTTCAGCGATTCCATCGCGCCGATGTCGTAGCGATCGGCGCGCAGGGCGTCGACCACGCGTGCGATCGCCGAACCGCGGCGTGAGTCGTCGAGCGCGGATCGCCAGCGATCGAGTTGATCGGAAGCCATGACGTACATCCCGCATCCGACGAACAGGCCTTCCGCGGAAATCTGCACGTAGAACGCCGAGCCGCCCTCGCTCTCGGTCACTGCGCCGGCGACCGTCTTGTACGGCGTCTTGTCCTTCGAGAAACGGACGTCGCGGTACGGTCGGAACAGACGCAGCGCGCCGAATTGCCGTTCGACCGACTGCGACAGGTCAGCGACGGTTCCCTTGATCGCGTCGTCGTAGATCGCCTTGTTCGCGAGCCAGAACGCACGCGAATTGTCCAGTTCGAGGCGAGCGTAGAAGTCGAACGCGGCAGCCGGAAACCCTCGAAACGCCATCGGCCCAATGATGACAGGTGTCGTGCGCGGCCGGCGAGGGCGTCATGGTCCCCGGCGACCTCCGCAGACACGGACCCGCCGCTCCGATGACCCTTCGCGGCCATGCATGGCAGGAGTGGGCCGACTCTGACACAGGCGCCGAGTGGGAAGCCGTGACCGGGGACGGGCTCGCAGATGCGCCGCGGTGAGATCCGGCTCGTCGACCTCGAACCGGTGCGTAATTCCGAGGCGAGCAAGCGGCGGTCGGCAGTGGTGGTCAGCAACGACGGAGCGAACCAGGCCGCGGGTCGGCTCGGGCGCGGCGTCGTGACGATCGTGCCGGTGACGTCGAGTCTCACTCACGTCTACCCGTTCCAGGTCGTGTTGCGCGCGTCGGACACTGGACTTCAGCTCGACTCGAAGGCTCAAGCCGAACAGGTCCGGTCGGTCGCGGTCGAACGGGTCGGGTCGAGGGTGGGTGTCGTGCCGCCCGCGGCGATGGGCGCACTCGACGAGGCGCTGCGCCTCCATCTCGCCCTCTAGGTCCGTGACGATCGTCCCGGCACCGGGGCGACGAGGCAGAGTCGCCCCGGTGCGCCGAGAAGATCTTGATCCCGGCCGTCGGTCGCCTCACATTTCGCGTCAATCGCGGAACGCCGAGCCGTATCGAACGTGCCCACTCGGCACGTCGAAGTCGCCGAGCGCGCGCACCATCCAGCCGTCGTGGTCGCCGTAGTCACCGGTCAGACCGCGTGGACTCGCCGGTTCGAAACCGAAGCGCGGGTAGTAGTGCTCGTGCCCGAGGAGCACGACGAAGCGCCAGCCCGCTGCCTCGGCCCGCGCGAGGGCCGCCTCGATCAGCGCCGACCCGACGCCACGCCCCTGGAGCGCCGGCGCGACCGCGACGGGCGCGAGGCCGAGCCCGCCTGCAGCGCGCCCGTCGAGTGTCACCTCGCTCATCGCCAGATGGCCGACGACGACCTCGTCGCGGAGCGCGACGAGCGTCAGGTCGGCGACCAGTTCGCCGCGCGCCCGCATCGTGCGGACCAGGGCGACCTCCGAATTCGAGCCGAACTCGGCGAGGAAGGCGTCGCCGACGACGCGGTCGATGGCATCGAAGTCGCTCGGTTGTTCGGGACGGATCTCGACGTCGGCATCGCGCTGCACGACGCGAGACGATACGGGGGGACCGATGCGCTCGCGTGCGAATTCCGTGCGCTGCTGCCGACGTGAGCACACCTGCTGAGATGGCTAGGGCATGATGCCGATGCGCGCGACCGGTTCGGGGGCCGCCTGCCGGCGTTGCAGCGCGCGCTCGAGCGAGTGCAGCAGCGCGTTGCGGATCTCGCGCGGGTCGATGAGTTCGTCGAAACCGAAGGTCTGCGCGGAGCGGTACGACGCCTCGACCTCTCGGGTTCGCAGCATCGCGGCCTCTTCGTCGTCGGAGCCTCGGGCGCGACTCATGGCCGACGCGCCCATCGCGCCCATCGTCGCTCCCGGAAACGCGAACACGGCGGACTGACCGTCGAAGGGAATCATGCCCATCACCATCGAACCGAACCCGTATGCCTTGCGCATCGTGACCTCGAACTTGGGCGACGTCGCCTGCGTCTGGGCCGCGTACATGCGCGCGCCCTTGCGGAGGATCGCTTCGCGTTCCGACGCAGTGCCCGGCAGCACGCCGGGATTGTCGGACAAGAACATCAAGGGCAAATGGAACGAGTCGGCGACGGTGATGAAGTGCGCGGCCTTATCGGCGGCATCGGCGTTGATCGATCCGGCGAGCACCATCGGCTGGTTCGCGACGACCGCGACGGGATGCCCGCCGAGACGCGCGAGCGCGCAGATGATCGGACGTCCGAACGTCGGCTGCACCTCGAACGACGAGTCGGCGTCGAACACGACATCGATCACGCGTCGCATGTCGTAGACCCGGCGAGGGTTGCGCGGCACGATGTCGAGGATCTCGGAGACGAGCCGCGATCCGTCGTCGCCGGTCGTCGCGCGATCCGGATACGACCACGCCGATGCCGGGAAGTAACCGAGATACATCCGCACCTGTTCGAGCGCGGTGGCGTCGTCGTCGGCGAGGTTGTGGACCAGGCCGCTCGGGAGCGCGACATCGGGGCCCCCGAGTTCTTCCTTGGTGACCTGCTCCCCGATCGACTCGCTCACGACCGGTGGACCCGCCGTGAAGATCGAAGCGTGGCGGCTCATCACCGAGAAGTCCGAGATCGGCGCGACGAGCGCGCCGTGTCCGGCAGACGCGCCGAGCACTGCCGTCACGAGCGGCACCCGCCCCGAGCAGCGCGCCTGGGCGAGCATGTCGGTCGGGGTGCGGGCGCCGTGACCGCGGCCGTCGGCTCGAAAGCCGGCGCCCTCGAGCATCATGATCAACGGGACCCGATCGGCGATCGCGATCTCGGCGACCCGGTACCGCTTAGAATTCGCGGCAGCGCTGATCGTGCCGGCCTTGACGGTGAAGTCCTCCGCCGCGACCATCACGGGGCGACCGGCGATCCGGCCCGAGCCCATCACGATGGCGTCCGCCGGTGCCTCCTCGCCGCCGACGAGCGTGCCGAGCTCGCGGAAGGAGCCGGTGTCGAGCAACACGTCGACGCGCGCGCGAGCATCGAGTTTGCCGGCGTCGCGATGCTTGCGCAGCCGCTCGTCGCCACCCATCGCGCGCGATGCCGCGCGCCGACGCTCGAGGTCGTCGAGGACTTCGACCCATTCGCCCGCGTCGTCGTTCGTCGTCATGAGATGTCCACCGAGGTGTTCGCAGTCGACGCGATCCGAGCGCCGTCTCCGGGGGCCGAGCCTAGATGTAACGGGAGGGTGCTCCGAAAGTTGGAAGTGACCTAGCTTGCCGACTCGTCGATGATCTCCGCCACGCTCCGGTCCGGTGGCGGCAGGTTAGGAGGAAGACATGAGCAGGATCGAGACCAATCGGCGGATCGACTACGCGGGGTCGGTGCACGACGAACGCGAGATCGAAGCTGTTGTCGCGGTGCTGCGCGGCGGGCCGACTGCGTTGCGCATCGGCAAGCACGTGCGTGCCATGGAGGAGCGCGTCGCCGCGCTGTTCGGGAAGCCGCGCGGCATCATGTGCAACTCGGGGAGTTCGGCGCTCTACCTCGCGATCGAAGTACTCGGGCTCGAACCCGGCGACGAGATCGTCACATCTCCCTGCACGTTCTCGACCGACATCGCGCCGATGGTGCGGAGCGGACTCGTGCCGGCCTACGTCGACATCATCGCCGACACGTTCCAGATCGATGTCGACGCGATCGAGGAGATGATCGGGCCGCGTACGAGGGCGATCCTGGCGCCGAACCTGATCGGCAACGCCCCCGACTGGGACGCGATCCGCGCGATCGCGGATCGTCATGATCTGCGGGTGGTCGAGGACTCGTGCGATGCCCTCGGCCTCACCCTGCGCGGGGCGCCGACCGGAGCCCGAACCGACATCAGCCTCACGAGCTTCGCGCTCTCCCACATCATCACCGCCGCCGGCACCGGTGGGATGGTGTGTTTCGACGACGACGACCTCGCCGATCGGGCGCTCCTGTTGCGCCGCTGGGGTCGACGCTCTGAGGTGCAGTTGTTCGGGTCGACGAAGGGAGTCGAGCGCAGCTTCTTCAGCACCATCGACGGCGACATCGAGTACGACAACTTGTTCATCTTCGACGAAGTCGGGTGGAACTTCGAGCCGTCGGAGCTGTCGGCCGCCTTCGGACTCGTTCAGCTCGACAAGCTCGCCGACAACCTCGCGCGGCGTCAGCGCAACTTCGAGCTCACCGCCGGCCACTTCGCCGCGTACCCCGAGCTGTTCGACCTACCGCGGCTCACCGAGGGCGTCGCGACGGGCTGGCACATGTTCCCCGTGATCATCCGCCCCGAGTCAGGAATCCGGCGGAGCGCGTTCCAACAGTGGATGGAGCGCCACGGCGTCGACACGCGCATGGTGTGGACGGGTAACGCGGCCCGACAACCGGCGTTTCGCGATCGTCCGTTCCGCCAACCTGCGGCGGGGCTCCCCAACGCGGATCGAGTCATGGAGTGGGGTGTGATCCTGCCCAACAACCACTCGATGACCGACGACGATTGCGACTACATCGGTGAATGCCTCGAAGCCTTCGTCATCGACCACGAGCGCGCGAGATCGTGAATCTCCCGCCCCGGTCTCCCGCTCAGAACGGGACGACGGTTTCGAGCAGTCCGTCGGGCGCGGGGCAACGGCCGGCGAGGACGCGACAGAACTCGACGGCGTCGAGCTCGAGCGGTTCGGCCGTCCGATCCGGGCCTGGAGCGAAGTAGTCGCCTCCCGCCGGGCCGCTCAGGGTCAGAGCGAAAGCGGTGCGGTGCCGGCGGAACCACTCGGCGACGACATCGGCCACGATGATCCGGTCGTGATCGGCCGTGAGTTCGACGGGGCGTCGGGTCGCCATCGCGAGATCGACGCGGTGCATCCACAGGTCGCGCAGGTAGATCGTGTCGATGAGGTATCCGAGCGCCCACCGCTCGACGACGGGGCCGTCGACCTTCATCGAGAGCCGTCGGACGAGCGACGGCATCTTGGTGCGCTGCGCGACGGTGCGGGGAGCGACGGCGCTGAGGCGTTCGACGAGTTGTTCGGGCGTGAGCGCCGCGCGCTCGCGCACCTGGATGCCGGAGAGCGCCGCCTCGAGGGGGCCGCCGTTCGCGCGACGATGCTGCATCGCCCCGACCATCTGATGGACGTTCTCCTTGAACGATGCCCCGGCCTCGCACGCACCGAGCACGTGCAGGTACATGCGTCGTACGTCCCATTCGGGGCAGTCGGTCGGTGTGTGCCACTCGTCGGCCGTGAGCGACCGCAGTACCCCGATCGCGCGGTCGAGTTCGACACCTTGGAGGCGCATGGCCTCGGTGTGGGAGAGCGGTCCGTGGGTCGAGACGTCGATCGGGTTCGGCATGCGAGGGCCGAGGATACCGGCCGGCCCGGGTGGCGCGGCCGCTGCTCGCAGGTGGTCGCTCGGTGCGCGATTCCCGAGAACTTCGGCGCGAGGGGTCGAAGGACCATGTTCAAGCCCGCCTCCCGGTCGGATGCTGGTCGCGGTGTTGAACTGTCCGCCGGTCGACGGGAGCGCGTGATGCAGATGAAGGGCAAGGTTGGGGACGAGTTCGTCATCGAGGGCCACCACGTGGGCGAGCCGGAACGCAAGGGCGAGATCCTCGAGGTGCTGACCGACGGTGACGTGACTCGTTTCAGGGTCCGTTGGGACGACGGCGTCGAGGGGATCTTCTATCCCGGCGTCGATGCCCACATCATCCACCTGGCGCGCTGACGTCGTGGCCTCCGACGTCTCGCGCCCCGACTTCTCCCGTGACGAGATCGAACACCCCACGCTGGAGGTGCGCGCGTACCGTCACGGCAAGCTGGTCGCCACCGAACTCTGCGAGAGCGAGGACGCCGCGGCCGATCTCCTCCAGGAGTGGGAGGAGCAGCCGGGCGTCGTCTGCGAGATCGACGATCTCTCGGTGGCGCACGCTGCGGGCGAGATCCTCGAGCCCGGTACCGCCGACGTCATCGACGACCCGTACCCGCGGCTCGACGGCTGAGCGCGGCTCCTCGCACGGTCGGGAACCCACGGCGCGGCCCCAACGTCTATGTGGGCAGAGCTGCTCGGCGTGAACGCGGGGGATACACGATGAGGTCGAACCGAAGGATCCACCGGGGGGTCGCCTTCGGCCTGTGCATGGCCCTCGTCGCCGCGGCCTGTTCGAGCGGCGGTGACGAGTCGGAGCCGTCGACCAGCCTGCCGCCGGGCGCGGCCCGCGACACCGGTCCCTTCACGGTGGCGCTCAGTGCAGGGAGCCCGGTCGTTGCCGCCGAGCCGGCCCTCGCCGTGGTGCAGGGCGACGACCTCGACGGGGACGCGATCGCCGCGGTCGTGCGCGACCTCCCGACGTTCGACCGCGACGACGACCGCGTTCGGTTCAACCGGCCGCCGGAGTCGCGACCGCGACCGCGCGCCGGTGAGACGATCGACGTTCCGCTCGGGGGCGCGACGCGACCCGCGCCCCCGACGGCTGCCGACGGACCACTCGAGGTCGTGCGATCGCAACCCGTCGGCGACGTCGACATCGCGCCCGATCTGAGCGTCACCTTCAACCAGCCCATGGTGCCGGTCGGCACGTTGGCCCAACTCGACGACGCCGAGGTGCCCGTGAAGGTCACACCGGCGCTCGAAGGACGCTGGCGTTGGATCGGGACGCGGACCGTGCGCTTCGAGTTCGGGGGTTCCGCCGGTGCCGTCGACCGCCTCCCGATGGCGACCGAGTACACGGTCGAGGTCCCGGCCGGGACGAAATCGCAGACGGGCGGTCGCCTCGACGAGACCGTGCGATGGACCTTCCGCACGCCACCCCCGCGCGTGCTGACGTTCGCACCCGAAGGCATGACCGTCGACACCGAGCCGGTCTTCGTCGCGACGTTCGACCAGCGTGTCGACGTCGACGCGGTCGTCGCGACCATCGAGCTGACGGCCGGCGACGACGCTCGCGACGTGCGACCTGCGACCGCGGCCGAGATCGAGGCCGACGATCGCGCGCGTCAAATCGTCGAAGAGGCCGAGGAGGGGCGTTGGGTCGCGTTCCGCCCCGAGGAAGCCCTGCCGAACGGATCGCCCCTCGAAATCGCGATCGGTCCGGAGACGCCGTCGGCTGAAGGACCCCGCACGACCACGAAGGCCTCGGTCCACACGGCGACGACCTACGCGGAACTCGAGATCGCGCGGCACGAGTGCGGGTACGGCGAGGGCTGCCGGCCCGGCAGCCAATTCACGATCGAGTTCAACAACGCCCTCGACGCCGACGCGTTCGATCCCGACCTCGTGAAGATCGAGCCGGCGGTGACTGCAACGGTCGGCATGTACGAGAACACCGTGGTCGTCGACGCTGCGACCACGGCGAACACGACCTACACCGTGCAGTTCCCGGCGGAACTGCGCGACACCTTCGGCCAGACGCTCGGCGCCGACGAGACGGTGGAGTTCGAGGTCGGCCGAGCCGCGCCCGCGCTCATCGGGTTCTCGCGCGAGCTCACCACGACCGACCCGATGGCCGAGCGGCCGACCGTCGCGGTGACCTCGGTCGGGCACGAGACCCTGAAGGTCGAGGTCTTCGCGGTCACTCCAACGCAGTGGATCGAGTATCAGGCCTACGTCCGCGCTCGTTTCGAGGGTGACGGCCGCGACGCGCGGCGACCCGACTGGCGGCTGGTGTCGCGGTCGACGATCACGGTCGAAGGTGGGGGTGGCGAACTGGCGGAGTCGACCATCGACCTCGGTGCCGATCTCGATGGCGCCTCCGGTCACCTCGTCGTGGTCGTTTCACCGACGCGGGAGTTCCGAGAGAACGACGACTTCTACTGGAACAACCGACCGACGATCACCTGGGTCCAGGTCACGGGGATCGGGGTCGACGCGCTCGCGAGTGACGACGAGCTGATCGCGTGGGCGACCGACCTGCGCGACGGCACGCCGCTCGAAGGAGTCCAGGTGCAACTCGGCGGTACCGAGGTCGGTTCGACGACCGACGACGACGGCGTGGCGCGGCTGGCACTCGCGCGGGCCCACTATCTGACCGCGACCCAGGGCGACGACGTCGCGCTCCTACCTGCGGACGCGACGTACGAATGGGCACCGACCTCGACCGGCGATCAGATCGTCGGGTTCGCGTTCGACGACCGCGGCCTGTATCGGCCGGGTGAGACGGTGCACGTGAAGGGGTGGTTCCGGCGAGTGCGCTTGTCCGCGGACGCGCGCGTGACGCCGCTCGCCGGCGATCGGAACGCCACGTGGATCGCCTACGACTCGTTCGGCACGGAGTTGGGCAAGGGCAGCGTCGAGCTGAGCCCGGTCAGCGGCTTCGACCTCGAACTCGACCTCCCGGTCGGCGCGGCGCTCGGCTCCGCCTCCCTCGACGTGATGGTCGGTGACGACGAGCCGGGGAGCGCGGCGTCGGTCGCGTTCCAGATCCAGGAGTTCCGCCGGCCGGAGTTCGAGGTGGTCGCCCGGGCCGAGAGTGCAGGGCCGCACCTGCTCACCGAGCCGGTGACCGTTGCCGCTCAGGCGGAGTACTTCTCGGGTGGCACGCTGCCCGACGCGGGCGTGACCTGGCAGGTGACCACGCGCTCGACGACGTACTCGCCGCCGAACTGGACGTCGTTCACGTTCGGCGAGTGGCGGCCCTACTGGATGGAAGATTTCGGTGGCCGTGGGTTCGCCGCGGACTTCGCCGCGGAGTACGACGGCGAGATCTGTTGCGGGCCGCAGGTGGAAGAGAACGCGGCGACCTACACGGGACGCACCGATTCGACGGGGACCCACTATCTGCAACTCGACTTCGAGGGCGAAAAGCCCGACCTCCCGATCACCGTCTCCGCCAACGCCGCCGTCGAAGACGTGAACCGCCAGAGCTTCGCGTCGAACCTCGAGCTGCTCGTCCACCCATCGACCCTGTACGTCGGATTGCGCGGCACACGCCAATTCGTCCGCGAGGGAGAACCACTCGACATCGAGGCGATCGTCACCGACATCGACGGAGACGCCGTCGATGGTCGGAAGGTGACGATCACGGCGTCGCGGATGGTCTCGAAGTTCGACAACGGCGAATGGATCGAGACCGAGGTCGATCCCCAATCGTGCGAGGTGACCTCGTCGACCGAGCCCGTCGCCTGTTCGATCGACACCGGTGTCGGTGGGGAGTACAAGGTCGCAGCGACGGTCGTCGACGACGCTGGCGGCCGCAACCGCAGCGAACTCACGCGTTGGGTGAGTGGCGGCGAGGCGATTCCGTCGCGCAACGTCGAGCAAGAGGCGGCGACCGTCGTCCCCGACCAGGACCGGTACGCACCGGGCGACACGGCCGAACTGCTCGTCATCGCTCCGTTCTCCGATGCGCACGGGCTGCTCACCATCTCGGCCAACGGCACGACGACGACCCAGCGGTTCGCGCTCGACGAGGGATCGGCTGTCGTCGAGGTTCCGATCACGGATGCTCACGTGCCGGGTGTGGGTCTCCAGGTCGACCTCGCGGGCCAGGCACCCCGGTTGCGCGACGACGGGAAGGTCGACGCCGACCTCCCGCCGCGCCCGGCCTTCGCGACCGCGTCGTTGTCGTTGCTGGTCGAGCCTGCCGCCGAGACCCTGACGGTCACTGCCGAAGCGCGCGAGCGCGTGTCCGAACCCGGTGAGCAGGGCACGGTCGATGTCGCGGTCACCGCGGCCAACGGATCGGCGGTGGCCGACGCCGAGGTCGCGGTCGTCGTGGTCGACGAGGCCGTGTTGTCGCTGACCGGATACGAGCTTCCCGATCCGATCGGCGCGTTCTATCCACCGCGTGCCGACGAGCAGTACTTCGACTACTTGCGCAACAGTTTGGTGTTGGCGAACCCCGCGACCTTCGGGCGCGAACCGGCACCGGCCAGTACGACGACATCGCCCGCCGGACAGGACGAGGACGGTCGAAGCTCGGAGGATTCGGCGGGAACGGGCGGGGACCTCGCGCCCGGCGATGCGCAGTATGACGGTGAGTCGTACTCGGCGAACCGCGTTCGCCTGACGGCCGACGGGGTCGAGGTGCGGACGGACTTCGGCGCGCTCGCGTTGTTCGCGCCGCGCGTGCGCACGGATGCCTCCGGCACCGCGAGCGTTACGTTCGATCTGCCCGACAACCTGACGCGTTACCGCGTCATGGCGGTCGTGGCCGACGACGGCGGCCGGTTCGGTGCGGGTGAGTCGACCTTGACCGCGCGCTTGCCGCTCCAGGTCCGACCGTCGGCACCACGATTCGCGAACTTCGGTGACCGCTTCGAGTTCCCCGTCGTGCTCCAGAACCTCACGGACGAGCCGATCGTCGCCGACCTCGTGATCGAGACGTCGAACCTGACGGTCACCGGTTCGAGCGGGCGGCGCGTCGAGGTGCCCGCCAACGATCGGGTCGAGGTTCGGTTCCCGGCCGAGGCGGAATCGGCGGGAACGGCGCGATTCCGGGTCACTACCGCCGGCGCCGATCGCGTCGACAGTGTGTCCGGTGCGTTCCCCGTCTACACGCCCGTCACCACCGAGGCGTTCGCGACCTACGGCGTGATCGACGATGGCGCGATCGTTCAGCCGCTGCTGACTCCTTCGGGTGTCGTTCCGGAGTTCGGCGGCCTCGAGATCGACACGTCGTCGACCGCGATGCAGGCGCTCACCGATGCGATCGTGTACTTGGAGGACTATCCGTACGAGAGCGCCGACGCCTACGCGTCGCGCATCATCGCTCTGACCTCGTTGCGCGACGTGTTCGCGGCATTCGGCGGCGAAGGCGTGCCGACCGCGGCCGAGGTCGATGACCGGATCGAGGCCGATATCGCTGCCCTCGTCGCGCTCCAACGCGACGACGGCGGCTTCAGCACCTGGACCCGCTTTGGCGACCCGCAGCCCTACGTCAGCGTCCAGGCCACCGAGGCCCTGGTGCTCGCTCGAATCGCCGGTTTCGGTGTCGGCGACGAACCGCACCGGCGAGCGCTCGCGTACATCCACGACATCGAGTCGTACTTCCCGAGCTACTGGGACGCCCAGGCGCGCCACGCCGTGAGCGCGTACGCGTTGCGCGTGCGCGGCCGAGCGGGCGACCGCGATCCGGCCAAGGCCGAGTCGCTCTACCGATCCGACGATGCACTACCACTCGACGCGCTCGCGTGGTTGTGGCCAGTTGTCGACGATCCGGAAATCGATGCCGAAATCGCTCGGACCATCGCGAACGTCGCGCACGACACGCCGGGCGCGGTCACGTTCAGTTCGGGGTACGACGACGGCGCTCATCTCGTTCTCGCGTCCGACCGCCGCACCGACGGGATCGTGTTGGATGCGCTCATCAGTGAGCGACCGGACAGCGACCTGATCCCGAAGGCGGTTGCCGGGTTGATCGGCAATCAGGTGAAGGGCCGCTGGAACAACATCCAGGAGAACGGGTTCATCCTGGTCGCGCTCCAGCGCTACTTCGCGACGTTCGAGGCCCAGACGCCGTCGTTCGTCGCGCGCGTCTGGCTCGGCGACGACTACGCCGCCGAACACGCCTACGAGGGACGCTCGATCGATCGCCGGCACACGCTCGTCCCGATGACCGAACTCGGCGGCGATCCCGACATCGTCCTCGCGAAGGATGGATCGGGGCGGCTCTACTACCGGCTCGGTCTTCGCTACGCCCCATCCGATCTCACCCTCGACCCGCGCGATGAAGGCTTCGTCGTCGATCGCGTCTACGAGGCAGTCGACGACGAGGGCGACGTGCGTCGCGATGGAACCGGCACCTGGCACATCGAGCCGGGAGCGATGGTCAGGGTGCGCGTGACGATGGTGGCCGACTCCAACCGCACGAACATGGTGCTCGTCGATCCGCTCCCTGCGGGCCTCGAGGCCGTGAACCCGGTGCTCGCGGCCTCGCCGCGCCCACCGGCGGAGGATCCGGTCGCCGGCAGCGACCCGGTCGGACTCCCGACCTGGTACGGCTGGACATGGTTCGACCACGAGAACCTGCGTGACGATCGGGTCGAGGCGTACGGCTCGTATCTCTACGGTGGCACCTACGAGTACACCTACATCGCGCGGGCCACCACCCCGGGCGTGTTCGTCGTTCCGCCGGCGCGTGCCGAGGAGATCTACGCCCCCGAGGTGTTCGGTCGCTCGGCAGGCGACACGGTCGCCATCGGCTGACGGGCACGGCTACGGAAAGCGGAGGTGGAACGACTTCGGGCGGGTGACGGCGTCGAAGCCGAGGGGCGAGAGCGTCGTGCCGTGGCCGGTGTCTTTCACGCCGGTCCAGGCCAACGCCGGATCGAGGTAATCGCAGCGGTTGAGAAACACCGTGCCGGTCTCGAGGCCGTTCCCGAGCGCGAGCGCGGCATCGACATCGCGCGACCAGATGCTGGCCGTGAGGCCGTAGTCCGAGTCGTTCATCAAACGCACCGCTTCTTCGTCGCCGGAGACGCGTTGGATGCCGATCACAGGCCCGAACGACTCCTCGCGCATGATCCGCATCGAGTGATCGACGTCGACGAGCACGGTCGGTCCGAGGTAGGGAGTGCCGGCCTGCGACGCGACGAACTCGTGCTCGGTGACGAGCGCCCGTGCGCCTGCCGCCAGCGCTGCGGCGATCTGGTCGCGCACGAACGCGGCAGATGAGGCATTGACCATTGGTCCGAGCGTCGTTGCCGGATCGCGTGGATCGCCGAGCACATAGGTTCGGGTCGCCGCCACGAATCCGTCGACGAACGCTTCGTAGACGTCGTCGTGCACGTAGATCCGTTCGATGCCGCAGCAGCTCTGGCCGGCATTGAAGAAGGCACCGTCGACGTTCTCGGCAATTGCCTCGACGAGATCGGCGTCGGGCCGCACGTAGCTCGGGTCCTTGCCGCCGAGTTCGAGGCCCGTGCCGATGAACCGTTCGCGTGCCGCGTGGTTGATCGAATGCCCGGCGTCGACCGAACCGGTGAACGCGACGAAGCCGATGCGCGGATCCGCGATGAGCGCAGCGACGTCGGCGTGCGTCGCGTGGACCACTTGGAACACCCCGTCGGGCATGCCCGCAGCCGCGAACGCCTCCGCCCAGCGTTCCGCGCAGAGCAAGGTCTGGGTGGCGTGTTTCAAGATCACGCTGTTGCCCGCGAGGAGCGCCGGCACGATCGTGTTGACCGAGGTGAGGTAGGGGTAGTTCCACGGCGCGACGACGAGCACGGTGCCGACCGGTTCCCGGCGGATGAAGCGGGTGAATCCCTCCTTGGTCGGCGCGTCGGTGTCGGCGAGAACCCGGGGCGCGAGCGAAGCCATGTAGCGGGCGCGCTCTTGGAAGCCGCGGGTGATCTCGTAGGGGGAGTGCGCGATCGGGCGACCCATCTGGGCGGTGATCTCGGCCGCGACATCGTCGGCGTGCGCCTCGAACCAGGAGACGGCACGCTCACAGATCGTGATGCGCGCGTCGACTGCGACCGCGCGCCACTCGCGCTGTGCGGTCGCGGCACGGTCGAGGACCGCGGCGCGGTCGCGCTCGGTGATCGTCTCGCGTTCGGCGACGATCGAGTTGTCGATGGGTGAGACGATCCGCTGGACGGCCATCCGTGCATTCTTGCCGTCCACGCGCCGCGGCCGCCGACCGACGCCGCCGGAGCCGTCAGCCGCCGTCGAGGATGCGGACCGATTCGGCGAGGAACATGGCAGCCGACGCGACGATCCCGACGAACGGGATCCACATCGGGACGTGGAACGTCGGGGTCGCCCCGTCGCGGCGCTTGATGACGATGAGCGCCAGGTTGATCGCGATGAAGATCGCCATCGTTGCCGCCGACGTGAGCCGCGCCAGCGGCCCGAGCCCGAGACCGAGCGCGAGAGCGGTGACCAGGGCGATCCCGACCGTCGTCGCCCGTACCGGGGTGTGGGTGCGGTGCGAGACCGCGCCGATCCAGGCGGGCACGAGACCGAGGTTGGAGAGCCCGTAGACGACTCGGGGGATCATCACCAACTGGACGAGCGCGCCGTTCACCATGGCGAGCGCCGCGATGAAGCTGATGATGTCGGGGTTGCCACCGCTCCGTTGGTAGATGAGGGTCAATGGTGCGTCCGAGTTGCCCAGCACCGAGGGCTCGACCTCGAGCACCGCGATGGCGGACACGGCCATGTACAAGACGGTCGTGATCGCGAGGGTGAGCAGAATCGCGCGGGGCAGGTTGCGCGACGCGGCGTGGGTCTCCTCGGCGACCGAGTCGATGTCTTCGAACCCGAGGAAGGCGAAGAACGCGAGGAAGGCGCCACCGAGCACCCCACCCCACGCGTCGACGCTGTCGGGTGGTCCGACGAGGTCGCCGAATCGGCCGCCCACGGCACCGAAGCTCGCCCGCCCCGCCCACACGACGAGCAGCAATCCGACGATTTCGACTGCGGTGAACACCGCTGCCGCGGTGACCGACTCCTTGACGCCGCTCGCCGCGAGACCGCCGAGCACGCCGACGAGGCCGACGATGAGCAGCCACCGCGGTGCATCGACCAGTTCGGCGACGTACCCACCGAACGCGTTGAGGATCGCCGCGCAGGCGATGACTCCGGCCGCGATGACGACCATGCCGACCGACGTGGTGAGCACGCGCGAGTGGAAGGCGTGTTCGACGAAGACCGCCTCGCCGGCTGCCTTCGGCAGACGTCCCGCGAGTTCCGCGAACCCGAGGGCGGTGATCCCGGCGAGCGCGGCCGCGAGGAGGAACGACAACGGGGCGCGGCTGCCCGCCGACCCGGCCACCTCGCCGGTCAGTGCGTAGATCCCGGCGCCGACCGTGGTGCCGAGCCCGTAGAGCACGAGCAGGGGGAGGCTGACTTCGCGTCGAAGCCTGGCGTTCGGGACGAGGCCCGTCGGGCGAGGCCCGGAATTCATCACGGGCATCGGGCCGTCGGGCGCATGCGTTCATCCTGCGCCGCCCGGCGACATCGGCGCCAGCGACGACCGACCGGCGCCGAAGGACCGGTGCCGAAGTGACGTCGGTCCCTGCGCCGTGCTGCAGCCGACCCGGCAGCATCGACGTGTCGGCACCGAAGCCGACGCGTTGGCTCCGGATACAGGGGGTGTCGCGAAATGCGCGCTGTGGTCGTGTACGAATCGATGTACGGCAACACGCACCTCATCGCCGATGCGATCGGCGAGGGGCTTGCGGGGTCCTGCGAGGTGGCGGTCGTCGCCGTGGGTGACGCGACTCCCGAGGTGCTCGAAACGGCCGACCTCGTCGTCGTGGGCGGTCCGACGCACGCGCACGGAATGACGCGGGAGGGTACGCGCGAGGCTGCCGTGGCCGATGCGCGCAAGCCCGACCGCGGTCTCGTGCTCGATGCCGACGCGGAAGGCGAAGGGTTGCGTGAGTGGTTCGATGCGCTCCCCGAGATGAAGGTCGCCGCCGCCGCGTTCGATACGCGGTTCGATCTGGCGGCGGCGTTGACCGGGCGCGCGTCGAAGGGCATCAGCAAGCGCCTCCGCCGACACGGTTTCGACGAGATCGCCGACCCCGAAAGCTTCTTCGTCGAGCGCGGCAACACGCTCGAGCCCGGCGAGGCGGACCGTGCTCGCGCCTGGGGTGGAGTGCTCGCGAGGTCGCTCGCAGCCAGGTCGGCGACCACCGGGTGATTGTGGGACCTCCGACATGTCCGCCGAGAGGCGGTCGCGAAAATTGGACGTGTCTTGGGCGGTCGGCCTCCTCGGGCTTGGCTCGCAGGTGCGTAACTTCGCCGTAGCGGGAGGCGGCGCGGGTTGGTAGCGAGCGTCGGCGGCGAACGTGGGTAGGTCGAGATGACTGCAGTTCGTAGGTTGGTGGCGGGCACGGCCGTTGTCGTACTCGGGATCGCCGGTGCCGGCGCGGCGTTGCCGGCCGTCGCGGCGGTTCCCCCCGCCAATCCCGTGATCATCGTCTTTCGGACGTCGCCGAGTTCGGCCACGCTGCAACGGCTTGCGTCGGCTGCGGGGAACCTCCGCGTTCGTCGTACCTACCGCGGACTTCCCGTGGTCGCAGCGACCCTCACCGACGCGCAGGCCGCCGCGGTCGACGCCGACGGCGCCGTCGCCGAGGTCGTCGCCGACCGGCGCATCCGGCTGGAGCCGGACGCGACCACACCGGGACAGATGACCGCGCCGACTCCGATCCGCAAGGCCGACTCCGGCATCGGCGCGGCCGAACGCAAGCTCGGACTCGACGGCGACGCCGCCAACGACGGGCTCACGGTGTACGGACCCGCCGACTCGGTGATCGCGATCGTCGACAGCGGGATCGACCCGACCCATCCCGACTTCGCCGGAAAGATCCTCGCCTTCGAGAACTTCGTGAGCACGCCCGGTGCCGGCTGTCCGACCGCGCCGCCCGGCGGCGCGCCGTGGGACGACCTCGGGCACGGGACCCATGTGTCGTCGATCGCCGCAGGAACCGGCAAGGTCACCGCCGCCAACAAGGGTGTCGCGCCCGGCGCGGCGCTCGTCGTGCTGAAGGTCTTCGACTGCGCGAACTCGGCACCGGAATCCGATCTGTTGGCGGCGTTCGACTGGTTGCTCGCTCAGCGCTCGACGTACGGGATCGACGTCGTCAACATGAGTTTCGGAGCGGCGCTGGCGGGGCTCGACGGCACCGACGTGTTGTCGGACGGCGCCAACCGTCTCGCCGCCGCCGGCATGGTGCCCGTGGTCGCCGCCGGGAACAGCGGCCCAGGGTCGGGGTCGGTCGGGACGCCCGGTGTCGCCAAGTGGGCCCTGACCGCGGGCGCGATCAAGTCGAACGCGCTCGGCAGGAACCTCGCCGAGTTCTCGTCACGCGGACCGACGGCCGACGGGCGGACGAAGCCCGATGTCGTGACGCCCGGCGTCGACATCCTCGCGGCGGCGCCGGGGTATCCGAGTTGGCGGTATCGCACGATGTCGGGGACCTCGATGGCGACGCCTGCGTTGTCGGGCCTCGTCGCGCTCGCACTCCAGGCCGACCCGTCGCTCGCTCCGTCGGGAGTCGCGTGCACGGCGTGTCCGACCGGTGTCGACGAGGCGTCGATGAACTCGCCGATTCTCGACCTCGCACATTCGACCGCGGCCGACTGGAATCTGCCGGGACCCGATCCCGAGACCGGCTACGGCGCGCTCAACGCGTATCCCTTCCTCCGCGCCGCGGCGAACTCGGCGCTCGCGGGTCCGGCGCCGTCGCGGCACTTCGCGCGGCAGGGCCACGTCGACGATCGCACCGAGCTGATCTGGCCGATCAAGGCGACGCGGAACCGGACGGTCGGGCTCGGACTCACCGTGCCGACGGTCGATGGGTTCAACGGACCGTTTACGAAGCTCGTCGTGCTCGGCCCCGACGGGGCGCCGGTCACCCTCACCGACGACTGCTCGACCACCGACTTCGACGGCGGCGGGTCGTCGAGCCTGTGTTGGTACAACGGCGGCGCCGCGCGCTCGACCGGGGGCTGGTTCACCCCCACGACGACCGGCACCTTCCACGTCGGGGTCCGGTCGCTCACGGGTCCGACCGACTTCGTCGTCGACATCGACGGCGCGACCCAAGTCGCACAGTCCGGCGCTCCGCTTCCGGTGGTCCTCGATCCGGGACCGCTGACCGAGGGGGGCCCGGCCGCCGTCGTTCGGATCGCGCTCGCACACGCGCCGACCGCGAACACGACGGTGATGCTGCGCGGCGACGGGCAGCTCGCACTCCCGGCCGCCGGGCTGACCTTCACGCCGCAGAATTGGGCGACACCACAATCGCTGTCGATCAGCGCGCTCGACGACGGAACGACCGAGGGGATGCATTCCGGTCGGCTCGTCGCGAAGACGGTGACGACCCGCATCGACAACACCGCGATCTCGGTGCCGCTCGCCGTCACGATCGTCGACAACGACGGTGCGGCGGGCGCCAACTGGGTCGAGCGAGCCGGCCTGACGGACCAGGGGAGCGAGTCGTGGGGCGGTGCGTACGAGCCACCCGGCATGATGTCGCTCGTCACGCCCGGCGGTCGGTTCGTCGCGTTCGAGTCGCGCGCGGTCGATCTCGTGGCCGCGCACGACGCCAACGGCATCCGCTCCGACGTGTATCTCCGCGATCGTGTCGCCGGGACGACCGAGCGCATCACCATCGGAGCGACGTACGGCGACAACTTCTTGGAAGGGATCAGCGACGACGGATCCAAGGTGCTGTTCTCGTCGTACGACTCGTTCGGCACGGTCGACACGAATGCCGACTTCGACCTGTTCGTACGCGACCGCACCGTCGGGACCACCACGCGCGTCAATCTGTCCGAGGACGGCACCCAGATGCCGACACGTGCGTGCCGCACCGACTGGTCGCAGTTCTGTTTCGAGATGCCCGGTGCGATCTCGGGCGACGGTTCCACCGTGGCGTTCGTGACCGACGCGCCGATGATCGCGGCCGACCTCGACTCAGCACCCGATGTGTATGTTCGTGACATCGTCACGGGTGTCGTCGAGCGGGTCAGCGTCGCGAGCGACGGCACGACCGGCGACGCAACGATCCAGGCCGCGAGTCGGATGAACGTGTCGTTGAGTTTCGACGGCGGCATCGTCGGGTTCGGGACCTCGACCGACGGGCTGGCGCCGGGTGAACGGGTCGGCGAGTTCGACCTGTTCGTCCGTGACCGCGTTTCGGCGACCACCGTGCTCGCGAATGCCGATGCGGCGGGCGTGGCGATGCCGGTCGCCGACTACGCGCCGGGGCCGCTCATCGCTGCGGACGGGGCGCACTTCGCGTTCGCCTCGACGGATTCGGCGACCTTCGACACGTCGATCTGGGTACGGACGCTCGCGACCGGGTCGGTGGAACGCGTCAATCCTTCGGCTCCTGGCACGGCGAACTGGGCGTTCCCGACCTCGATCACCGCCGACGGACGCCGTGTCACCTTCTATACGTCTGATGCGGCGTTCACCGGTACTGCCGGCTCGGTGATGCGCGACCTCGATTCGGGAGTTTCCCGCAACGTCGTCATGGCGATGATCGGCGGCGCGGTGAGCCCGGCGATCGCGCGAACGAGCAGCGACGGGGCGTACGCGGCATGGATGTCGGCCGACGCCAACCTCGTGAGCGGCGACACCAACGACGCACTCGACGTGTTCATCCGCGCGTTCGCCTGAGTCCGCGTCGGTGCGACCCAGGCGCGGTCGGGCGCTCAGGCCGGGTCGATGCCGAGCGATGCAATGAGCGCGTGGACACGAACGACGATCTCGTCGCGGATCGGACGTACCGCCTCGATCCCGCGCCCGGCAGGGTCGTCGAGTACCCAGTCCTCGTAACGTTTGCCCGGGTAGAACGGGCACTCATCGCCGCAGCCCATCGTGATGACCACGTCGGAGGCCTCGACCATGGCGTCGTCGAGGCGCTTCGGGCGCGCGCCGGTGGCGTGCAGGTCGATGCCGAGTTCGGTCATTGCCTGCACCACCGCGGGATTGATCGACGCTGCGGGCGCAGTGCCTGCCGATCGGACCACGACGCCGTCACCGGCGTGATGCGCGAGCAGCGCGGCAGCCATCTGCGATCGGCCCGCGTTGTGCACGCAGACGAAGAGCACCTCGGGGCGGCGTTGGTCAGGCATCGGTGCTCCCGGAGTGATCGTGGGGGTACAAGAAGCGGACGAGTCCGAACGCGATCAACGCGCCGACGACCTGCATGACGATGAACATTGGCGCCGAAGCGGGGTCGATCCCCGCGAACGTGTCCGACAACGTGCGCGCGACGGTGACCGCGGGGTTCGCGAAGCTGGTCGACGAGGTGAACCAGTAGGCACCGCCGATCCACGCACCGACCGCGAACGGCACCACCGAGGCGCGACCCGTCCGCACGCAGCCGTGGATGACGAGCAGCAGGCCCACCGTGGCGATGACCTCGGAGAGCCACAGCGCTCCCGACGAGCGCGTCCGAGTCGACACGTTGATGGCATCGAGCTCGAACATCACGTTCGCCAGTCCTGTGCCGGCACAACCACCGATCGTCTGGGCGATCGCGTAGAGGATCGTGTCGCGGGTCGAGATCGTGCCGAGCAGCCGGTCGACGAGCGTGACGACCGGGTTGAAGTGCGCGCCGGAGACGGCACCGAACATCAGGATCAGTCCGATCAACGCGCAGGCTGTGGCGGCCGCGTTCTCGAGCAGTTGCAGGCCGACGTCGTCGGGGGAGAGCCGGCTCGCCATGATTCCCGACCCGACGACGGCAATGATCAAGAGACAGGTGCCGAGGGCCTCGGCCACCAGGCGACGGCCGAGATCGAGCCCGAGCTGGCCGGTTCCCGTTTCGGGTTGGGTCGCGAGTTCGGCGTCGGTCGGACGAACCGGGTCGTTCATGCGCGTATGCGCTCGAAGTCGACGACCGTCGCGATCCGGTCGCGGATGGTCGTCAGCGCGAGGTCGAACGCGGTCTTCGACCGCGATGCCACGGGATCGGGGATGGACCAGTGCAACCACCGCGCCGGTGGGTCGATCGTCTCGTGAGCCCGGTCGCAGACCGTGACGACCAACGATGGCAGGTGGCCCACCTCGTCGAGTCGTCGGGGCGTCGCCGACGACAGGTCGAGTCCGGCGCGGGCCGCGGCGGCAACAGCACCCGGGTGCACCCGGTTCGCGGGGTCGGTGCCCGCAGACTCTGCCGGGGCGTGGGCGAGCGTGCGCCAGAGCGCCGCGGCGAGTTGGCTGCGTGCGGAGTTGTGGGTACATACGAACAACGCCCTCGTCGGTCGCCGTCGCGTGCCGGGCTCGAGCCCGACGAACGCGTCGCGGCGCACGTGCACATAGCGACGTCGACCATCGCCACTGGAACGCGATCGTTGGATCAGGCCGACGCGCTCGAGTACGTCGAGGTGGTGTGCCAACAGGTTCGATCCGATGTCGACCAGGCGCTGCAGCTCCATCGGTGATCGGTCCGAACTGGTCAACTCGTCGACGATCGCCAAGCGCACCGGATCACCCAACGCCGCGTGGCGGGCCGCGCGGAGTTCGTTCGCAGGTGCGGGCACAGCGAGCACCCTAATCACTCGATAATCGATGAGTCAACCGTAGAGGAGTGACCACGGGCGGTCCGACGGATCGGTTCCGGGCTCGCGGCGAGCGCGGCAGCGTCGTCGTGAACCCCGACCATGCCGAGCAGGGATGCGCGTCGAACTGCGCTCCGCGCCGCTCGACGCGCTTGGTCGACCTCGTTCAACGCGAGGTGCACGCGCGCGATCGCCAAGTCGGTTCGTGCAGTGAGCGGCGCGCTCGCCCGGTCGGCGCGGCGTGCCCGTCGGAGCAGATCCAGTGCGACGCGGGGGCGGCCGGCCGCGACCTCGGCGAGGCCGAGGTAGCGCCGGGTCGTGCCGAGGTAGGCCACGGGCCAACCGATCAGGACGCCGCGCCCGGCGTCGGCTCGGAGATGGTCGGCGACGCGGTCCGCGAGACGAGCAAGCGCGTCGTTTTCGGCGGCGCCGAGTGCGGTCACGTCGGCGAGCGACTCGGCCGCCATGGCGAGCAGCGGAAGCCGGTGTGGGCCGGCCGCGATCGCTGCGAAGCCACGCGTCGCCGCACCGACCTCTTGCAAGCGCTCGATGGCCACGGTCGAGTCGCCGGCGTCGGAGCGGACCCACGCCGACGCGACCGTCCAGATCGGGATCCGTGACTCCCTCGCCGCGAAGTCGTCGACCAGCGCGGTGAGTTCGGGCATCCGGCGGAAGACACCCGTGTCGCGTCCCCAGCAGGTGCGCTGTCCCTGGACGACCTGCGCGACGGTGAGTCCTCCGAAGCCGCTGCCGGTCCGCGCCGCCTGCTCGGTGGACCGTTCGACATCGTCGAACCTGCCTTCGTAGAGCGCCCAGAGCCCGGAGAGCGTGGCGGCGACGTACTCGTGCACCGGCGATCGAGTGCGGCGGGCGAGCGCGAGGTACGCCTCGGAGTCGCGCCGGGCGGCAGCCGGCCGGCCGAGGAGCAGACGATCGACGACACAGGCGAGCAACGCGTTGCCGCGGTGGTACGAGGAATCGCCCGCGACGGCGAGGAGCCGTCGCGACAGCGCCAGCGTGCGGGCCGGTGGTTCGACGTCGAGCAGGCCCTTCCGCGCCCACCAGAGGATCTCGGCCTCGATGCCGGAAGGCGCGCCCCGCCGTTCGAGCTCGGTGAGTGCTGATCGGGCGAGGTCGGATGCCCCGTCGATCGGGCCGGTCGCCCCGTCTTGGTACGTGCCGCCCGCCAGGCAGGCGCGCACGCGCATCGTGAGCAGGGCCTCGTCGTCGGGCAGGCGCGCGAGCAGCGAGGCGAGTCGCTGCGCGAGCGATCCGTCGAGGCTGGCCGGGTCCCACGTCACGTGCGCGATGAGCAGCAAGGCCTCGGCCTCGAGGGTGTAGTCGCCGCTCCTCGCCGCCAGGTCGGCGGCCTCCGAGAGGTCACGCTGGGCGCCGTCCCAGTCGGCCGATTGGCGGCGGAGCTGCCCACGCCGGATCAGCAATTCGGCGCGCGCGGTCGGTTCGGCGACGGCGAAGGCAAGGTCGTAGAGGTCGCCCGCGCGCCGCGCCTCGAACGGGCCGAGCGCGTCGATGGCACGGGTCACTGCGCGGAGGGCTGTCGGACGCGCGAGCCCGACGAAGTCGGCGTGCTGGGCATGTTCGGCGACCTGCATCGCGAGTGTCGCCTTGTCGGAGCGATCGTCACTGCGTGCCAAACGATCGTCGAGAACCTCGAGCGCGCGGCGGTGCAGCAGGCGGCGCTCATGGGGATCGAGCATCGAATGGGCAAGCTCCTGCCAGGCTCGATGGACGAAAGTCGAGCCTCCGCTGACCTCCGCGATGATCCGGCCGTGACGTAGCTCCGTGGCCAGCGTGGCGGTCGCCGCTGGCGACGTGTCGATCGCCACGACGAGCGACGGGTCGAACGCGACACCTTCGGCCGCGACGGCTGCCGCCATCAGCACACGTTGCGATGCCGCCGGCCGTGCCAGGAATGCGCGTCGCATCGGGTCGCCGACCGAAGGATCGGTCGGACGGGTCGCCGTGTTGCACAGATCGGTGCCGAGGAGGACGAGCGGCGTCGTGCCCTCGGGACCTACCAGGCTGCTGATCGCGCTCAGCGATGGGACGATTCCCCGAGCCTGACCGAGGAATCGCGCCGCGGCGACCGCGTCGAACGCCGGGAGCGGTTCGATGTGCCACGGTCGGGCGCCGCGGCAACCGAGGCCGTCGCTTCCCGCCGCGTCTCGCTCGCCGTCGTCGCGTGTCGTCGCGAGGATGCCGACGCCCGGGAGCCCGCGATCGGCGATGTGAGCGAGTGCCGCCTCGAGTTCCGGTCGTGCACGGTGCACGTTGTCGAGTGCGAGCAGCAGAGGCCTGTGGGCAGCCGCGTGCCCGAGGAGCGCGACGACGAGCCGCGCCGCGTCGGTGACCGGGTCGACGGGTTCCCGCCCGCGAGGTGCCGATTCGTGATCGTCGTCGAGCAACGCGGCGAGGTCGTCGGCGACCTCGAGGAGATCAGCGGGTGGGTCGGGTCGCCGCAACAACCCCGACCAGAGATCTCCCACCAGGGCCCGCAGCGCGTGCTGGAAGCCGAGTCGCCGTTCGACGTCGACGGCGACGACGCGAACGCCGTCCGCATCGGCAACGCCCGCGAGATGAGCGAGCAGGTGCGTCTTGCCGGCCCCGGCCGGTCCGGTGACCGCCGCCGCGAAGGTGCCGCCCGTCGGTAGGCGCGCCACGAGCGTCGTCAGGTTCGACACAGCGGCCTCGCGACCGACCGCCGGTGCGGGCGTAGGCAGGGCCGCGACCGGATGCGCACGCCGTGCGTTTGCGACGAGGTGGCCCGCCCAGCGGAACGTCGCTGACTCGGCCGCCGGGTTCGGTGCCGCGATCGCCCAACGATCGAGCAGGGCACGGGCGCCACGCTCGTCGCGACGGTCGACCGCATCCACGATCCGAGCGAACCAGGGCTCAGCGATCTCGGGATCTGCCGTGGTCCACCGATCGAGGATGTCGCGCTCGAACCGTCCTGTGTCGAGCATGAGGCGCGCGGCGTCGGCGATCAACCGCCGGTGTAGCGCGCCGAGCGCGACGACCGCGTGGTGCATGGGGTCGTCGGTCGCAACGCCGATCTTGGATCCTTCTCCCGGACGTCCACGCCAGAGCGCGGCGGCGGCGAGGAGGTCGGTCAACGCGGCGGAGGAGCGGTCCGAGCGCATCGAGTCGCCCGCGTCGGCGATGAGGCGCCGGAATTCGATGGCGTCGGTGATCGCGATCCGCGAGTCGAGTTCGATGAGCCCCGAGCGCGCGACCGGGACGCGTTGCAGCGGTCGGGTGAGCTCGAGCGCTCGCGCGAGGCGCGAGAGCCGGGAGTCGAGCGTCGCGGGCGAGATGTAGAGCACGTCGCGCGCGAGCGACGTCTTCGCGACGGGCTGCTCGGCAAGCGCGAGGGCTACGAGCAGTGCGCGGAATTGCATCGGGAGGTCGGAGATGTCGCGTCCGTCGACCCGAACCCGCAACGGCCCGAGCACCCCGATCTCGATGGCGTGCCCCCCGGCCACCTGGCAAAGGATAGGCACACGATGGACATGGCGCGTCGGTGTCACCTCGCCTAGAACGGGCCGGTCCCCGTGGGGGAACAGGGCTGGTCCGCCGGCGAGGCGCGGGCACCGGCATGCTCAGGAGGGCGACATGCAACGTTCGGTCACCGCGGCCGCGGTCGGGGCACGAGGACTGTGATGGCCGGCCGGAAGACGTCGGCTGCGCTCGCAGCACTGGTGTGCGCTTGGGTGGGAATCGTCAGTAGCGCGCCGAACGCGAAGGCGGCTCCGGGCGACGTGAGCACCGGCCCGCTCGTGACGGTGATCGGCGGTGGCATCGACTGCAACGGAGTTGCGTTCGGAGGGACTGCTGCACCGCTCGGATCTGTCTCGATCACTGCGAGCGCGGGCCAACTCTCGATCACCGTGGTCGGTTCGGTGATCGCACAGGACTACTCGATCGAGGTCTTCGAGGCGACGGGTGGCGCATGCGGAAACGATGATCTTGCGGCAACCGGCAGCACCTGGAGTGGCGTCGGGTCCGGCTCTGCGCTGATCTCGACCCCGCATCCCAGCCTCGCCGGCGAAGTGCTCGGCGACGGGCTCGGCAGCGAGACGGCCGTGCTCGTGCTCGACAACCGCGCCAGTGCGTGTGGGTGCGGCGACACGTATGTGGCGCGTGTGCCGATCAATGGATCGATCGGGCCTTCGATCACCGACGTGTTTCCGAGTGAGCTGGCCCAGGGTACGAGCGGGACCGTCAGCATCACAGGGTCCGGCTTCGCGCCCGGAGCGTCGGTGGCGGTTTCGAACGCCGACGTCGCAGTCGGCACGACGACGGTCGTCGACGGAGGCACGATCTCGATCCCGCTGACGGCATCGCCGACAGCAGCGCTGGGCCCGTTCGGCTTGACCGTCACGAATCCAGACACGACCAGTGCAACCTGTGGGGGTTGCGTCGCCGTCGTCGCTGGCTCGGCACCGGCGATCTCAGGGACGCCACCGACTCCAGGCGATGTCGGTCAGCCCTACGGCCCGTTCACCTTCGCCCTCGCAGGCGCGCCATTCCCGACAACCACCGTGACGGCCGGCGCGCTCCCTCCAGGCCTTTCGCTCGACTCGATCGGCAACCTCGGAGGTACACCCACGACTCCGGGGTTGTTCAACGCCACGATCACGGCCAGCAACGGCATCGAGCCTTCAGACTCCGCTGCTATCTCGATCGAGGTGCAAGGCACGCCGCTCGGCCCATCGATCTCGATCGGGGACGCCGCTGTGGTCGAGGGCGACGGCGGCAATCGTTCGCTCACATTCGCCGTGACGCTGTCAGAACCGGCCGCGGCGGTCACCGCGGTCTCGTACACGATCGAGGGCGATGGGTCGCCGAACTCCGCGTCGCCGGGATCGGACTTCAAGGCCAAGACGAGCACCGTCACGTTCAAGCCGGCCGCGAGTACCGGAAAGACGCCGACGACGAAGTTCGTCACCGCGACGATCTACCCCGACGTCGCGATCGAGGGTGACGAGACGTTGCAGGTGATCCTCTCGAATCCCGGCAACGGCTATTTGCTCGATCGCGCAGCTGCGAGCGGAACAATCATCGACGATGATCCGATTGGTGCGGCGAACGTCGTCGGCGTCGGCGATGTCACGATCGTCGAGGGTGATGTCGGCGTGAAGACGACATCGACGAACAGCGCAAAGGTGTGGGTCACGCTCACGGCACCCGCCGCGACCACCGCGACTGTCACCGTCACAGTGACCGCAGGATCCGCTACCGAAGGCAACGATTTCAAAGCCGTGAAGACCAAGATCATCACGTTCAACGTCGGCCAGCGGCACAAGGCGATCTCGGTTCCGGTGTATCCCGACCTCGTCGCTGAGGGCGACGAGACCATCGTGATCACACTCTCGGCGGCCACTGGCGGACCCCTATTGGGTCGGGCCGCCGGATCGGTGACGATCGTCGACAACGAATAGTCAGGGTGAATAGGACGCTGTTGAACAAGGCGCTTCCGCTGGTGGTTCGGTGGGCTCGTTTCGTGGGTCAGTCCGAGGTTCACGGGCCGGCGTAGGTTGATCGCCGCGATTCGGGTCGCGAGGCCGTGTTGGTTGCGTTCGACGCCGCGGTAGCGGACGCGTCCGTTCCCGCGTGCGACGAGCCAGGCGACGGATCGTTCGACCATCGGCCGCCATTGCCGGTAGTCCTCGGCGTAGTCGCACTCGCGCAATGCCCGACGAGCGCGGACCACACCAGCGGGGCATGTCACGGTCCGGGCGTCGTGATCCACAGCGAAGTCGTCACGGTCTCAGACCGAGTTCCTCACCTTCGAGGAGATCGACACCGGTCGGGCCGTCACCCGCGTTCGCAGGGCTGAGCGCCCACGCGGTGAGCAGGAACGCCTCGACACTCCCCGCCGCGCGCGCCGCGCGCGATCGGTGACGATGCGGTGGAACGCGTCATCGCACACGTTGGCACTCCGCGGTGTGGGTCTGGATCAGGCGCTTGCGATAACGCGTCAGGCCCGCAGCTCGCGGATCTCGGCCGGCGGCACGAACGACGCGCGCAACAGACCGTGTTCCAGCAGCTCGGCGAGCTGCCGTGCGTCCGCGAGATCGGTCTTGCGGCCCGGGACCATCTTCACGTGCTTCGCGTTCACCAACTGCAGTTCGAAGCCCGCGTTCCTCGAACACATACCAAACCGGCTTTCAGTACGGGCCGGTCGCTTCCATCACAACCGCGGTCACGCCCTCAGCCGCGAACCAGTCAGCCATCGCTTCGAGCTGCGACGTGAACGTCGCGAATGTCCGCGACCAGCCAGGAACCAGGGCGGTCGAACAGCGTCGCCCGAAGTCGTTGCGGAACGGCGTGGCCCGAAGTGGTGGCCAGGCGCCGTCGCCAATTGCGGGCGCGTCGCGGGTGTTGTCTCAGGGTGTGGGTATGATGCGAACATATGTTCGACTCGCCTGCTGCCGACCGGATCGAATCTGTGCGTACGACCCTCGCGGGCCTGGCGCGCGACTTCGAGCCGGCCATGTTGTCGGGCCCGCAGGCCGTCGGGATGGTCACCGACCTGGGTGCCGTTCGGTGTCTCACCGATGGCCTGCTGGCCAAGGCGGCCCGTAGGGT
>SXJQ01000120.1 GCA_005779345.1 Actinomycetota bacterium | reverse complement strand
GTCTTCGCGCGCTCGACGCGAAACGGTTGCGCCGCGTCCCAGGCAGCGGCCGCCGCGTGACGGGTCGTGAGGACGGTCGTCTCGGCGGCCGGCAACCGGCGCCAGAACTCCCACAGCACCGACTGGATGCCACCGACCTTCGGCGGGAAATCGTTCGTCACGAGCAGCGACGGCACCGACCGATCCTACGATCGACGCAGTCCGGGGGCGGTGCGCAAGTACACGACGCCGGCGAGCGCCGCGACCGCCCCCACCGCGAACATCGACCGGTAGCCGAACGCGTCGGCGACCACGCCGCAGAGCAGACCGCCGACGCCCTGCGACAGATCGAAGAAGCTCGAGAACGTGCCGACGACCGAAGCCCGTTCGGAGTCGGAGACGCCCTGCAGGCTCAACACGAGCAATGCCGGGTAGGCGAGCGACTGGCCGAGCGCGAACACCGCGGTCCCCGCGTACAGGCCCGGCAGGGTCGGCCAGGCCACGACGATGACCATCCCGAGCGCGCCGAGTCCGAGCGCGCCGGTGCCGGCCTGGCGGGCACCGAGACGATCCGGGAGCCGCGCGCCGAACACGCGGATCACCAAGATGAGCGCGCCGTAGAGGAAGAAGACTCCACCGACGTTGGCGGTGTCGAGGTCTTCGCGTGCGTACAGCTTCACGAACCCGTTCCACCCGGCGAGGCTGATGAACCCGAGGAACAACACCAGACCGGGACCGAGCGCGCGGCGATGCAACAGGTGACCGCCCGGAGCCGGTGGCGCCGGGCGGCCCTCCGCCTCGCTCGTGAACAGACCGAGGACGACCGCGATCGCCGCCGCCGACGCGGCCACGATCCAACACGCGGTGAAGCGGTCGTCGTCGGGCCCGAGGACGATCTCGCCGAGCACGGGGCCGAACGCGAGGCCGCCGTACACCGCGATCGACCAGTAGCTCACCGCCTCGCCCCGGCGACTCGCGGGCGCGCGGTCGGTGATCATCGTCGCGGCACCGACGAAGAACGCGGCCTCCCCGAACCCGGCAATGACCCGCATCGACACGAACCAGGCGTACGACTCGACGAGGCCGTACCCGGCGGTCGCGATCGCGACGACTGCCGCACCACCGAGTAACAGCGGGCGTCGTCCGATGCGGTCGCCGATCCGCCCGCTCGAAGGTCGGAGCGCGATCGCGCCAACGGCGAAGGCCCCGGCCGCGAGCCCCACGAAGCTGTCCTCTTTGCCGAGCCGGTCCTTCACGTACGGACCGAACACCGGGTTCAGCATCGCGAGCGACACGAAGTACGCGAGGCCCGACGCGACGATGAGGCCGAACGGCAGCGTGAGGAGTCGCTCGCGTTTCGCAGGCGTCTCCGGCGTCGTCGTCGCCGCGCTCGTCGCACTCGCCGCCGGTGTCGATTCGGATTCGGCCACGTCAGCCGGAAGCCTTCGCGAGCGCGTGCGACCACGATGCACGCTCCGCGACGAGGCGCCGGTACTGCATCACGAACCGCGGCGAGGAGAAGCCGAGCGCACCCACGATCCGATCGTTGCGCCCGAAGAGGGCCACGAACTTGCGTTCTTCCAGCGTGCCGTGGGCGACATGCATCTCGCAGTCGGCGTCGAACCTGCCCACGGCCTGGATCTTCGTGTCGTACTGGTCGCTCCACACGAACGGCACCGGCGCGAAGTCGGCCGATTCACCCGTCGCGATCTGTTGGGCGACGTGCAGCGCCTGCTCCGCGGCATTCGTCCAGTGTTCGAGGCGCATCAGCTCCCCGTCGAAGAGTGGGTTGGGCCAACGGGCGACATCGCCCGCCGCGTAGATCCCCGGTGCGGCCGCGCACGTCGCGGCGCAGACGATCCCGTTGTCGATGGTGAGGCCACTCCCCTCGAGCCACTCGACATTGGGTGCGGCCCCGACCCCGACGACGATCACGTCGGCGGCGATCGTCGTACCGTCGGCGAGCGCGACCTCGTCGGCGAGCACGCGCTCGACGCCGACGCCGAGCCGCAGGTCGACGCCATGATCGCGGTGGAGGGCCGCGCAGGTCGCACCGATCTCCGCTCCGAGCCCCCGCACCATCGGCTGCGGCAGCGCCTCGATCACGGTGACGTCGAGTCCGCGAGCGCGTGCCGAGACGGCGACCTCCATCCCGATGAACCCTGCGCCGATCACCGCGACGCGCGGCCGCCCCTCGAACGCCGCACGCAGCGACACGGCGTCGTCGAGCGTACGCAGCACGTGGACCGAATCGAGATCGGGATCACAAATCGACGCGGGGAGCCGACGGGCTCGGGCTCCCGTGGTGAGGATCACCGCGTCGCTCGTGATCGTCGTCGCGTCGTCGAGCGTGACGGTGCCGGTCGCGATGTCGAGCCGGGTCGCCGCACGCCCGAGATGGAGTTCGAGGTCGAGTGCACCGAGGTCGCCCTTGCACAGCGCGGTCTGCGCCGGCTCCCACGCGCCGGAGAGCACCTCTTTCGACAGCGGCGGTCGGTCGTACGGCTCGCGTGCTTCGGCGCCGATCGCGCGGATCGGACCGGCGAAACCGAGTCGGCGCAAGGTCTCCGCCGCCCGGAGCCCCGCGAGCGACAGCCCGACGATCGTGACCGATCCGACCTCGCGACCACCGATGCCCGACACGCCGGGCGACACTACCCAACCCGCGCGGTCGCGGGAATCAGCCGCCGGTGTCGCGCCCGATGTCGAAGGCCTGGTTCTCGCCGGGCGCCGCGATCTCGACGCATGGGTCGTCCCGATCGTCGAACTCGGTGCGCAACGCCTTCGACATCACCGCGTGCATCTCGTACATGCACGTGATGTAGGTGAACTCGAGGATCTCCTCTTCGGTGAGATGCGCCCGCAACGCGTCGAAGACGCCGTCGGGCACTCGCCCCGCGTCGTAGACGAGACAGTCGGTGTACGCGAGGACCGCTCGTTCGACGGGCGACCAGCAGTCGGCCGCCGACCACGACGGGATCGCGGCGATCTTCTCCTCGGAGATCCCCGCCGTGCGACACGACTTGCAGTGCTGACTGAAGACGAACTGGCTGCCCCGCGCCCAGCCGGCACGGGTCTGGCCGAGCTCACGGAGCGCGGGCGACAGCTTGCGCTTCGTCGAGCGATACAGCGCGAAGCCCATCACCGCGTGGTCGAAGACGTCGGGGGCCGCGGCGAAGACCGTCCACCAATCCCCGGGCGTGCCGGTCGCGGTCCCCGGCTCCGCCACCGGATCACGATCGGCGCCGAACAACAGGTCGTAGAGCGGAATGACCGAGGGCGCGGCCTCGGCGCGGGGAACTTGTCGCAGTCTGGGCATGGGCCGAATCCTGCCAGACGTCTCGCCCCGGGCTCCCGGGCGCCCACCTCCCGATCGGCCGAAACTTTCGACCGACCTGACACGCGTGTCAGGATCGCAGGGCATGACCGACTCGCCCGCGCCGCTTCGACCCGCCAGTCCGACTCCGGTCGACGTCTCGGGTCGGGCGCTGGCGCTGCGCGACGTCGACCTCGACACCTTTCTCCACCCCCGGTCGGTGGCCGTCGTCGGGGCGTCCGACGCGGGGGGCAAGCCGAACGCTGCGATGACCGCGCGGATCAAGGCCTTCGCCGATCAGCACGGCGCCCGTTTTCATCCCGTGACGCCCGTGTACGAGTCGATCCAAGGCGTGAAGACGGTCGCGACGATCGGCGACGTCGACGACGAGATCGACCTCGCGGTGCTCCTCACGGGCGCGACGCGCGTCGTCGACCATTTCGCCGCCGCGGTCGATTCCGGCGCGAAGTTCGCCGTCATCTTCAGCGCGGGCTTCGCCGAGACGGGCGCCGCCGGCGCCGAACTCGAGGCGCGCCTCGAACGACTCGCCCGCGACAACGCGACGCGGCTCCTCGGACCCAACACGAACCTCAACGCGTTCAGCGAGTTCCGCACCGACCTCGAGGGCCCGGCGATCGCGCTGATCACCCAGTCGGGCCATCAGGGCCGGCCCATCTTCCAGGGCCAAGAGCTCGGTATCCGCCTCACGCACTGGGCGCCGACCGGCAACGAGGTGGATCTCGAGTTCGCCGACTGGTGCCGCTACTTCGCGGATCGATCCGAGGTCGGAGTGATCGCCGCATACATCGAGGGCTTCAAGGACGGTCGCACGTTGATGCTCGCCGCCGACCATGCTGCACGGCGTCGCAAGCCGATCGTCATGGTCAAGGTCGGGCGGACCGCCGAGGGCGCGTCGATGGCGCAGAGTCACACCGGTCACCTCACCGGAAGCGACGCCGTCACCGACGCCGTCTTCGGCCAGTTCGGGATCACGCGCGTCGACGGTCTCGACGAACTCCTCGACGTCTCGGCGACCTTCGCACGCACGACACGCCCCCGAGGACGCAACGTCTGCATCTATGCGATCAGCGGCGGTACCGGGGCACACCTCGCCGACCTCGCGTCCGCTGCCGGGCTGCACCTCCCCGAACTGTCGGCCGCGACCCAACGTGCGCTGCACGACGGTCTGATCCCCGAGTATCTCCGTGTCTCGAACCCCGTCGACTGCGGCGGGCCACCGGTGATGGATGCTCGTGGTCGCCGGATCCTCGACGTGCTGCTCGCCGACGACGACATCGATGCGCTGATCGTGCCCATCACCGGTGCGCTCGACTCGATGAGCGATCCGCTGACACGCGATCTCGTCGCCGCGGCGGCGACCACCGAGAAGCCGATCTTCGTGGTGTGGGGTTCGCCCGTTGGCGACGAGCGCGCCTATCGGGACACGCTGCTCGGTTCGCGTCTGCCCGTCTACCGCACGCTCGCGAACTGCATCCGGTCGGTGCGCGCCTGGTTCGACTGGTGGGACTTCATCGACCGGTACGAGTCGCCCTTCCTCGCTGCGCCGACCGTTCCGACCGCCGCGGCCGCCGCGGCGCGCGTTCTCCTCGAAGAATCCGGCGACGACGCGAGCCTGTCGGAACACCGGAGCAAGCAACTACTCCGCGAGTACGGCATCGCGACGAGCACCGACGTGCTGTGCGCCTCGCCGTCCGATGCGGTCGCCGCCGCCGACGGGCTCGGGTACCCGGTCGTCATGAAGATCAGCTCTCCGGACCTCGCGCACAAGAGCGACGTCGGCCTGGTGGTCGTCGGCGTCGCGTCGGCCGCGGCCGTCGTCGAGACGTACGAGATGCTGTTCGACCGCGCGCGGCACGCCGATCCATCGGCGCGCATCGAGGGCGTGCTCGTGTGCGAGACGGTGACCGGCGGCGTCGAGACGTTGGTCGGCGTGTCGACCGATTCGCTGTTCGGTCCGGTCGTCACTGTCGGCCTCGGTGGCGTGTTCGTCGAGGTGCTCGGTGACGTCGCGGTGCGCGTCCCGCCCTTCGACGAGGCGGAGGCAAGGCGCATGATCGACGAACTCGCGGGCCGCGCCGTGCTGCGTGGTGTGCGCGGCGCACCCCCGGTCGACGAGAATGCGCTCGTCGCGGCGATCATGCAGATCCAATCACTCGCGATGGATCTCGCCGACGTGGTCGCCGAGCTCGATGTCAATCCGTTGGTGGTGCGCCCGCTCGGTGCGGTCGCACTCGATGCCCTGGTGGTGAAGCAGTGACCGAGGACTTCCGCGCCCGCGCCGAAGCCGAGTTGCCCACGAAACTCGACAACGGTGTCTTGTGGGTGACGATCAACCGCGCCGAATCGGGGAACGCGATCCCGTTCTATGTGCGCGACCGGATGATCGAGGTGTTCCGCGACGCACACCTCGACGTCGCGGTGCGCTGCGTCGTGCTCACCGCCGCCGGCGAACGACACTTCTGCACCGGCGCCGACCTCAGCGTGCGACCCCCCATGCCCGCGCCGGTCGACGGCGCGCCCGACCGCATCGTCGGCACGGGTATCGACATGATGCGCCGCGGCTTCCAGACGTTGATGCAGGCGATCCTCGACTGCGAGAAGCCCGTCATCGTGGCGCTCAACGGCACCGCGGCCGGGGGCGGCTCGATGTTCACGCTCGCGGCCGACCTCGTCATCGCCGCCGACCACGCCAAGTTGATCCAGGTCTTCGTGCGGCGCGGACTCGTCCCCGACGGCGGGGTCGCCTACCTGTTGCCGCGCATCGTCGGGATGCACAAGGCGAAGGAACTGATCTTCTTCGGTGACGACGTGCCGGCCGAGGAGATGGTCCGCCTCGGGATCGCGAACAAGGTCGTTCCGATGGCGGATCTCGAGGCCGCGACCCGCGAGTGGGCCGAGCGGCTCGCCGCGGGACCGACCAAGGCGATCGGCTGGTCGAAGAAGTTGCTCCACGACTCGTCGGAACTCGCCCGCCGCGACCTGCTCGAGGAAGAGGCGATGCTCGTCGAACTCAACGCCGGGACGCACGACGGCATGGAGGGCGTGAACAGCTTCCGCGAGAAGCGCCCCGTGCAGTTCACCGGATGGTGACGCGGCCGTGACCTCGACCATTCGCGACTCGACGGCGATCGTCGGGATCGGCCAGACGTCGTTCGGCAAGGGTCTGCCCGACTCGGAGTTGTCGCTCGCCTGCCAGGCGATCGCGGCGGCACTCGACGACGCGGGTGTCGCGGCGAACGAGGTCGACGGCCTGTCGAGCTTCACGCTCGAACCGAATCGCGAGGTCGATGTCGCACGATCGGTCGGGCTCGGCGACGTCACGTGGTTCAGCCAGGTCGGCTACGGCGGCGGGGCGGCGTGCGGCGTCGTCGGCCAGGCGGCGATGGCGGTTGCCGCCGGGCAGTGCACGGTCGCGGTCGCCTGGCGGGCCCGCAAGCGCGCGGCGAAGAGCAGCCGACCGTGGGCACAGGTGAGCCGACGCATCGGCGACAACGGCATGTGGAGTCGCCCGTTCGGGTTGCTGCGGCCCGTCGACGAGATCGCGATGTTGACCCGTCGGTACATGCACGAATACGGAGCGACCCGCGATCACCTCGCCAACGTGGCACTCGCCGCGCGCCGACACGCGAACCGCAATCCCGCCGCGACCATGCGCGACAAGCCGATGACGCGCGCCGACTACATGGCCGCGCGCTGGATCAGCGAACCGCTCTGTCTGTTCGACAACTGTCTCGAGACCGACGGCGCCCTCGCGGTCGTGATCACGTCTGCCGAACGCGCCCGCGACCTCCGGCGACCCGCCGCGCTCATCCACTCGTTCGCCCAGGGCCTGCCGCCGCAGCACCAGACGATGACGAACTTCTTCTGCGACGACCCGCTGCGCGGCCCCGCCTGGACGACGGCGGCGAAGCTGTGGCGCGGCGCCGATGTCGGGCCCTGCGACGTGAAGGTCGCGCAGCTCTACGACGCGTTCAGCCCGTTGATCCTGCTCTCGCTCGAGGGCTACGGGTTCTGCGCCCGCGGCGAGGCCGGACCGTTCACCGACGACGGTGGACTCGATTTCGACGGCGGTCGCCTGCCGGTCAACACGAGCGGCGCCGGGATGAGCGAGGCGTACGTGCACGGCTTCAACCTCGTCCTCGAGGGTGTGCGCCAGATCCGCGGCACGAGCACGAGCCAGGTCGCCGGCGCCGACGTCAGCCTCGTCACCAGCGGTGAGGGCGTCCCGACGAGTGCCCTGCTCCTCACCGAGGACCGCGGATGAGCGAGTTCCTCCTCCCCGATCTCGACGACGCGGAGGCCCGTTCGTTCTGGGACGGCTGCGCCGCCGGCGAGTTGCGCGTGCAGCGATGCGCCGACTGCGGTCGCGCGACCCATCCGCCTCGCCCGATGTGCCCCTCGTGCCGATCGACGAACCGTGCCTGGATCGCGACCTCGGGCCGGGGACGCGTGTGGAGTTACGTGATCCCGCATCCACCGCTGCTCCCCGCGTACTCGCCGCTGGCGCCCTACAACGTGATCGTCGTCGAACTCGACGAAGACCCTGCGATCCGCTTCGTCGGCAACCTGGTCGCC
>SXJQ01000119.1 GCA_005779345.1 Actinomycetota bacterium | reverse complement strand
GCTGCGCCGACGTTTGGAGTTGCCGAGGGGAGTGGCCGCCACGTTGCTGGCGGTGTTCCTCATGGTGTTGGTGGTCGCGCCCGTCATTCTGCTGGCGGGGTCCGCCATCGATACGCTGGAAGGCTACGCGCGCGACCTGATGAGGGGCGCCGGCCGAGGCGTGACGCACCACGATCGCGTCGATTCCCATCGCCTCGATGGTCTGGACGGTGTCGAGCAACGACTCGCCCTTGTTCGCGCTGCTCGTCGCGACGGAGAACGTCATCGTGTCGGCAGAGAGCCGCTTCGCCGCGGTCTCGAAGCTGAGCCGTGTCCGTGTGCTGTCCTCGTAGAACAACGACACGACGACCTTGCCGAGCAACGCCGGGACCTTGGGGATCTCGCGGCGCGTCACCGCGAGGAACGAGTCGGACAGCTCGAGCATGTGCTCGATGCCGGTCCGGCCGCCGAGGTCGTCGATGCTCAGGAGGTGGCGCATCACGACACCACGCCGGGCACGGTGTCGAGCCCGGGTGCCCACAGCTCGACGCGGTCGTCGCCGTCGTCGAGGTCGGCGAGGCGAACGCGCACGTCTTCGGCCAACTTCGTCGGCAGGTTCTTGCCCACGTAGTCGGCCCGGATCGGGAGTTCACGATGGCCGCGGTCGACGAGCACCGCGAGCTGGACGGCGCGCGGGCGTCCGAGGTGCATGACCGCGTCGAGCGCGGCGCGTACCGTGCGGCCGGTCGACAAGACGTCGTCGACGAGTACAACGACGCGATCGGTGATGTCGGGGACGTCGGTGGGGCCGAGGGGCACGACCGCACGCCGGCCGATGTCGTCGCGGTGGAAGGCCACGTCGAGCGTGCCGACGGGGACGTCGACGGTTTCGAACCCGGCGATCGCGCTCGCGATGCGTCGGGCGATGGGGACACCACGGGTGTGCATCCCGACGAGCACGATCTCGCGCGCGCCACGGTTGTGCTCGACGATCTCGTGGGCGATGCGGGTGATCGAGCGTCGCAGGGTGTCGGCGTCGAACACGGTCGTACGCAGCGACATCGCCTCGCCCGTGCCGGCCCCGGACACGACGAACGCCCCGGACGGGGCGTCGGGAACGATCTCGGTCGAGATCGGCTGGTCGGCTTCGGGCGCGGGCATCTGCGTGACCTCCGTGGGAGCCTCTCGGGACTCCCTTCACGGTTGATCGGGCGGCTCCGACGCTCGGCCGGAACCCGGCGGTCACGGTAGCACGCGCTCCAGCCGATCGATCGCGGCGAGCGCCTCGGCGCGCCGGGTCGACGATGCTCCCCGCGGCGACCATGCGTCCTCGTCGATGACGGCACCCACGACCGCGAACGCCCCCGGCCCGACACGATCCGACCCGACCGGCCCCGACGAGCCTGCATCGGGCCCGAGTGTCTCGGCGAGCGCCGCCGCGTAGCGCGTCGGTGTCTCGGCCGCGGAGCGCGGACGGCCGTGCTCGACGCCGATCGCTTCGAGACGATCGAGGACCGACGCGGCCCAGGTCGGCGCCGCGACATCGCGACCGCGCCGACCGCGCCGGACGCGTCGGACACGTCGCACGAGCGGGCGGAGTCCGCCACCGAGCGCGACCACCACCAGACCGAAACCGGCCAGCGCGACCACACCGAGGAGCGGACCGTGCGTGCGAACCCAATCGAAGATCGATGCCGGTGCTGCGCTGTCGCCCGCCAACGGCACCGCGGCCGTCGGGTCGAACCCGACCCAACCGACCCCGGGGAACCAGACCTCGGCCCAGGCGTGCGCGTCGCGTTCGCGCACCGTGTACCGCCCGGTGAGGCGATCGTGCTCGCCGGGTACGAACCCGGTCGCGAGGCGCGCGGGGATTCCGAGCTCGCGTGACATGACCACGAGCGTGCTCGCGATCTGCTCACACCAGCCGGCACGCCCGTCGAAGACGAACCAGTCGACCGTGTCGGCCGTGCCCGGCGGCGGCAGCGGCGCAGCCAACGAGTACTCCACGTGCGTGGCGAGCCAGGCCTCGACGGCACGGACCGCGTCGTAGTCGGTCGATGCCGCGGCGGTGATCGAGCGAGCGAGCGCACGGACCCGATCGGTGGCGACGGGAGGCTGCGCGTACAGCGATGCGACCTCGTGCGGTACCCCGCCGGTCGCTGCACGCAGTGAATCCGCGGTTGCCGCCGGTTCGGCGGACCGTACCGAGTACCGCGCGCCTCGACCGAACGGGTCGAACGCGGCGACGAGCGTGCCGTCGTCACGCACGTCGATGAGGTGGTCGCTGTCGACCTCCGTCGCCTCGGGCGCCGCGAAGACGATGTCGGCGTAATCGGCCACCACCTCGAACGTCTGCCGGTTGACGCGGGTCGCCGTCTCGGTCACGCCCGCGCCGCGCGGAACCAGCAGTGGATCTCCCGGGCCCGGTCGCAACAGGAGCGACGGTTCCGCGGTCTCCGAGCGCGTCCACGTCGCTCCGTCCCACGCATCGAACGTCGCGCCTCGCCAGAAGGCGGGGTGATCGGCCGTCACCGACATCACGACGGCATCGCCGAGGTGTGGCCGGGTCGTCGTGTCGAGATGTTCGCGGTCGGTGAGCGTGGCCGCGCCGGCATCGGCGAACGGGTCGGCGGGGTCGCCGCGTTCTGACCCGTCACCGGCGACGGCGAGCACGGGCCACAGCACGATGCCCGCGACGACCACCGCGACGACGGTCGGGATCGCGATCGCCGTCACCTCGTGGCCCCAGGGGCGCGTGCGACGACGGAGCGCAGGGCGGGTCGCGGATTCGGCCCGGTCGAGTGCGACGAACGCGACGATCGTCACGATCGACCAGATGAGCACGGCGGCCGCCGACACTGCCCCCGATCGCGCGTAGCGGGTGAGCACGAAGCCGCCGGCAGCCAATGCCGAAGCGGTCGCGACTCGCGTCGGGAACGACGGCAGGGCCGCGACCGCCAACGTACCGACGAGCGCGCCGGCCGCGAACGCGACGAGTGCGGGGACGCCGAAGCGGGGTGCGCCGGCCGCGAGCGCGACCGCGACCGACATCGCGGTGGCGGCCGCGACCACGCCGTGCGGACCGGCGAGCGAGACAGGATGACGCGGCCGGGAGCTCACGCGTGGACCTCGACGACCGTCGGACGGCCTGGTGGACCGCCCTGGGCCACCGGCGGGTCGCCCGCGACCGCTCGGGCGAGCCGTCGTCCGAGTTGGAGTGGATGACCAACCGGTTCGATCACGCCGATCCCCGATTCGCAGGTCGAAAGGACGAGCGCGTCGCCGCGCCGCAGCACCGCGAGCCCGATGCCGGCGGCGCGACCGGCGATGATCTCCGCCGCGGCCGGATCGTCGGGGAGCACGACCCGCAGCACGACGTTCGGCACCTCGAAGGCTTCGAGTTCGCGTACGACGAGCGCGCCAGTGCGCGCCGAGGTCGGCCAGTGCACGAGCCGGCCGGGATCGCCCACCACGTAGGGCCGCACCGCCCGGACCGTGTCGCCCGCGCCGGAATGCCGAGCCGCGCCCTGCCCGTCGGACGTCGCGATGCGGTGTCGCTCGGCGGTGTCCGCGATCGGTCGCGGCGCCACCGTGAGCGCGACCGGGAGCGAAACGTCGAGCACCTTGCGTCGGAGGAACATGCCGAGCGGCCAGGTGCTGCACACCTCGACACGCAGCGACCGGTACACACCGCGGCGCGGCGCGGTCCACTCGACCGGCCCGCGATCGCCGCCGCGCGCCTCGTGCCACTCGCTTCGGGCCCCGGCGATGCGGAGGGCGACCGGCCGTGCCGGACCCCCGACCGAGAGTTCGACCTCGACCGCTTCGCCCGCGACTGCGTCGGCCGGGGCTCGTGCCGCGACGGTCACCGCGCGCAACGAGACCACCGCCCCGGCGACACCGACCGCGATCGTCGCGATCCCGAGCGCGGCGACGAGCGTCAGTGCCGGTTCACCGGTCGCGACGCCGTTGCCGAAGGCCAGCACGACGACTCCGGCGATCGCGAGCGCTGCGAACGTGAACTCCCCCGGTGTCGTACGGCCGCGCGGCGATCGGAACGACGACACGAGCCGCTCCCTCAGGGTCGCGGGATCGCGACCGACGCCAGGATCGCGTCGAGCACGCGCGCCGCCGTCGCGATCGACAGGCCCTGCACCGTCACGACGCGATGCGCGAGTGCCGAGACGAACACGGCCTGGAGGTCGTCGGGCGACACGTAGGCCCGACCGCGCACGATCGCGTGTGCCCGCGCGAGCGAGACCAGCGATTGCGCGGCGCGGGGCGAGGCTCCGAGCGCGAGATCGGCGTGCGAGCGCGTGGCGCCGACGAGGTCGAGCGCGTAGTCGAGCACGGCATCCGCCATCGGGAGCGCGAGCACGTCGGCGATCACGCCGTCGAAGTCGGCCGGGGAGGTGACCGCCTCGACAGCGGGGAGCGCATCGGTGCCGCCCTCACCGCGGAGCAATGCCCGTTGCGCCTCACGATCCGGGATCCCCATCGTGAGCACGATGCCGAAACGATCGAGCTGGCTCTCGGGCAGCGGAAACGTCCCGGCGCTGCCGTAGGGGTTCTGGGTCGCGATGCACAAGAAGGGCGACGGCAACGCGTGGGAGGTGCCGTCGACGCTCACGCTGCGTTCTTCCATCGGTTCGAGGAGCGCGGCCTGCGTGCGCGGCGACGCCCGGTTCAACTCGTCGACGAGCACGACGTTGGCGAACACCGGTCCGGGTCGGAACGACCACGTGTTCGTCGCCGGCCCGTAGACGGTGGTACCCGTGACGTCGCTCGGCAGGAGATCGGGGGTGCACTGCACCCGGCGGAAGCGGCCGCCGAGCGCGGCAGCGAGGCTCCGGGCGAGCACGGTCTTGCCCGTCCCGGGGACGTCTTCGACCAGCAGATGTTCACCGGCGAGCAGCGCGCAGAGCGCGAGCCGGATCGCGTCGTCCTTGCCACGGACGACCGACTCGACCTGCTCGCGCAAGGCCGCGGCGACGTGTACCGGGTCGGGGCGTACGGGGTCGGGCGCGGTTCCGCTCGGCACTGCACTGAGACTCATCGGTGCTCCCGACCCGGTCGTGGCGCGACGCGGCGAGCCCGACGACGCTCCCGGAATTGTCGGCGCGATGCGACCACGACCTGAGGGCTCGCGCTCACTCGTCGCTGCCTGTCGTGGGCATCCCGCCGAGGACCGCGTCGATGAGTTCACCCTGGAAGTAGGTCAGCACGTGGTACAGGTGCGTGGCGCTCGCGGCGGGATCGGTCGGGTCGAGATCAGCACCCTCGTCGCGACCGTCATCGATGTCGTCACCGTCGTCGTCGCCCTGCTCGTCGTCATCGTGGATCCCGAGCGCCGTGCCGAGCGCCAAGCGCGTGTCGTTGAGCGCGGTGAGCCAAGCCGTCTCGCCCGCCTCATCGAGCACCAGCGTCGCCGCCCCGGTGCCGAGCGCGATCGGCTCGAGCGCGCGTGCCAACAGG
>SXJQ01000118.1 GCA_005779345.1 Actinomycetota bacterium | reverse complement strand
AGCAGTCGAGGAGTCGCAGCACCGGCTCGACGATCCAACGCGATGCCTGATGCTCGTCGAGCGTTATCGGCCGTTCGTAGAACCACGCTCCCGGGTTGGTCGCAGCGTGCGCGCGATCGACGACCGCGACCCGCCCGAAGTCTTCGTTCGTCACGCCGTAGGCATGCATGTACCGCCGGGCGTGCAGCGCCACCCACGAGGCGGGGGTGAGGAGTCCGTAGGGCGCGTACCAGTCGAGCCATGGCGGCATGGTCGTGATCGAGCGACCCATGTCGCCGAATCGGAGCCCGGAACGCTCGTTGAACGCGCGGTAACAGACGACGACATCTGCTGCCCCCGACGCGGTGGCGATCGCCGCGTGGTTCACGGTCCCCGCGGATGCCCCGCCGCCGTAGGGCACCCGGCTGAAGAAGGTCACCGCGGGGATGCCGAGATTGCGGGCGACCTCCATCTCCTCGCTGCTGTCGAGCGTGAACGTGACGAGCCCGTCGACATCGGCGGGCCGCAACCCGGCATCGTCGAGCGCGGCCTTGATCGCCTCGCACGCGAGCTGCAGCTCGCTGCGACCCGACGCCTTCGAGAACTCCGTCTGACCGATCCCGACGATCGCCGACCGGTTGCGCAGCCAACCGGTCACGTCGTCGCTCCCGCTCGCGGCAGGTTCACGAGCGCGCTTCCGGTCACGTGGTCGCCGAGATCGTTCGTGACCCTGAGGTCGATCTCGACCAACCCATCGAGCGCGCCGGGCGTCACCGCCGTGACGCGGCCCGCATAGGTGAGCGTCGAGCCGGCGAACGCCGGGACGCCGAGCCGGATCGCCAGGCGCTTGATGATCGCATCGGGCCCGGCCCAGTCGGTGAGGTACCGGCTGCAGTACGCGGTGTCGGAGAGGATGTTCATGAAGATGTCGGGCGCACCCTGCACGTTCGCGTAGTCGCGGTCGTGATGCACGGGCATGAAGTCGCGCGTGGCGATCGCTCCGGCGACGACTCGGGTCGGTGTCATCGCGAGCGTCAGCGTCGGGAGTTCGTCGCCGACGCTCACCGTCGCGAAGTCGCGGGTCGCGCGCGATGCCGCGGATGCCGATGCCGGCACGTTCACGACCCCGCCTCCGGTCGAAACTGCGGGAGCACGAGGCCGTCGTCGAACTCGGTGTAGAAGACCTCGACGCGCATGCCGATCGTCGCGTCGTCGGGTGCGACGTCGCAGAGGTTCGACACGATCCGGATGCCTTCGTCGAGGGCGACGAGCACGACGATGTAGGGGTAGTCGAACCACGGGTACGGCGGGTGGTGGGGCATGACGAAGCTGAACACCGAGCCGCGCCCGGCCGACTCGATGGTGTCCCACGCCAGCGAGTTGCAGTGCGGGCACATCGGTCGCGGCGGATGCCGCAACTCGCCGCACCCGCCGCAGCGTTGGATCAGCAAGGTGTGGTCGCGGAAGCCGTCCCAGAAGAACTTGGTGTCGGGCGACGTCGCCGGAGCGAGCCGAAACGTCATGGCGCGAACCCTTCGGGCTTGAACTTCAGGATGCGGAAGCGTTGGCGGCCGACGACCTCGCCGGCCTCGTCGAGGTAGGTCGTCGCCCAGGTGACGAAGTGACCAGGACCGAGACGCGTCTGCTTCTCGTCGGAGATCGACTCGATGACCGTGATCGCCGAGATGACCTCGCCGAGGTGGAGGTACCGCTCGATCTCGAACTCGGAGTTCGCCGCGAGCGTGCCGACGAATCCGGCTGCGTCGAAGACCGTGAGCGGGCTCTCCCCCTCGAGATCGACGGGCGAGCCGCCGCGTTCTGCCATGCCAGTGATCTTCGGCGTCGCCATCGTCCAGGTCTGCAACATCAGCGGCGGCGCGACGATCTCGCCGTGTCGCGATGCGGCTGCGAACTCGGGGTCGGTGTAGGCGGGATTCCAGTCCTCGAAGGCGGCCGCCCAGTGGCGGATCATGGGCTGGTTGACCGGATCGGGCGCGATCGACGGCCCCCCGGAGCCGACGGGCTTCCCGACGAGTCGTGCGATCGCGGCTGCGAACTCGTCGTCAGCCATGCCGTGCCCCCGATGCCATCGCCGCGATCGCGTCGCTCTGGAGCGCGCGTTTGAAGATCTTCCCCGAAGCGATCCGGGGGAGTGGGCCGGGGGCGAACACGATCGTGCGCGGGACCTCGAACGCCGCGAGGTGATCGGCGACGAAGGCGCGCAGGTCTTCGGGTTCGAGACCTGGGTCGGCGAACACGGTGGCGCCGACCTCCTCACCGAGCCGTTCGTCGGGCAGCGCGTACACCGCGGCTTCGTGCACTCCGGGGTGCAGCAACAGCGCGGCTTCGACCTGGCCGCAGCCGATGTTCTCGCCACCGCGGATGATGAGGTCCTTGATCCGGTCCACGATGAACAGGTAGCCGTCGTCGTCGAGGTAGGCGACGTCGCCGGTTCGGAACCACCCGTCGACGAACACCTCGGCGTCGACCTCGGGCCGGTTCCAGTAGCCGCTGAAGAGTGAGGTGCCGCGGACCTGCAGCTCGCCGCGCTCGCCCGGCGCGACCTCGACCCCGGCCTCGTCGACGACGCGCAGGTCGAGGACCGCGGAGCACCGTCCCGAACTCGCGGGCCGGTCGAGGTAGTCGCGGTCGCCGATCCCGGCACCGATCGCGTTGGTCTCGGTCATCCCCCAGCCGGTGTTGGGCAGCGCGCGCCCGAACGACGCGCCGATCTGCTCCACCTGTTCGGGCGCGCGCGGCGCGCCACCACCACCCACCGAGATGAGCGACCCGAGGTCTCGCCCGGACTCGCGTGCGACGCGGACGAGGTCGCCGGTGAGGGCGGCCGGTGCGACGAACGACGTGATGCGCTCGCGCTCGATGAGCTCGGCCGCCCGTTCGGCATCCCATCGGTACATCGACACCACCTTGCGCTGCGCTCGATACGACTGGAGGTGGACGGCGTGCGAGCCGGTCACGTGGAAGAGCGGGATTCCGAGGAGCGCGACGGCCTGTCCGTCGGCGCGCGGTGGCGCCTCCGCCGCGATTCGACGCGAGATCCGAGCGTCGAGCTCCCACGAGAGCAGGGCCGAGAGCACGTTGCGGTGCGTCGACAGGACGCCCTTGGGATGTCCGGTCGAACCCGAGGTGTAGAAGATCGTCGCCGGGTCGTCGGGGGCGATCTCGACCGCCGGCATCGCTGCTCCGCGGTGAGCCGGTACGAGCGATTCGAGTTCGGCGATGCCGTCGTGGGCCCGCGTGGCCCGCACGACGATCGCGCGCAGGTCCGCGACATCGGTGGAGCATCGGCGCAAGCGATCGATCCGCTCCTCGTCCGCGATCAATACGGTCGCGCCACTGTCGCGGAGGCCGAACTCCAACTCTTCGGGCTGCCACAGGGCGTTGAGCGCGACGGCGATCGCTCCGAGCGAGGTGACGGCGGCGAACGCGGTCATCCACTCGGGGTAGTTGCGCATCGAGATCGCGACCCGATCGCCCGCCACGACGCCGTACTCGTGCGCGAGCGCCGCCGCGATGGCGCTCGCAGCGTGCCACGCCTCGGCGAAGGTGAGCCGTTCGTCGTCGTAGACGATGAACGGCAGATCGCTCACACTCGCTTCGTACATCGCCCGCAACGATCGAGGGGCGTTGACGAACGCCCGGCAGCGGTTGCCCGCGATCTCGACGGTCCGCAGCTCGTACCGTTCGCCGGGTCCGGTGAGCTGCGCGATCGCCTCGTGCCGGGTGATCGATCGGTGGGCCATCGTGCTCCTGCAAGTGTGCCCCGCCGACGGGGCCCGGCGGCCGAGACTGTGGCGCGCGACGCGGCCGCCCGTCAACCTGCGAAGCTGGGGTATGTCCCGAACCCGCATCACGATCTGGAACGAATACCTGCACGAGGTTCGCGAACCCGCGATCGCCACCGTGTACCCGGCGGGGATCCACGGCGCGCTGGCCGAGGGGCTGGCGCCGGAGGCCGGCTTCGAGATTCGCACCGCGACTCTCGCCGAGCCGCAGCACGGTCTCACCGACGACGTGTTGGCCGCGACCGACGTGATGATCTGGTGGGGACACATGGGCCACCATCTCGTCGACGACGCGATCGTCGACAAGGTGCACCAGCAGGTGCTGAGCGGGATGGGCCTGATCGTGCTCCACTCGGGTCACTACTCCAAGATCTTCCGGCGCCTCATGGGGACGAATTGCTCGCTGCTGTGGCGCGAGGCCGACGAGAAGGAGCGGCTGTGGGTCGTGGAACCCGCGCATCCGGTCATGGCGGGCCTGCCGCCCTACTTCGAGTTGCCCGCCGAGGAGATGTACGGCGAACGCTTCGACGTCCCGACGCCCGACGAGTTGTTGATGGTCAGCTGGTTCCAGGGTGGCGAGGTGTTCCGGAGTTGCGCGACCTGGCGTCGCGGTCATGGTCGCGTCGTGTACTTCCGCCCGGGGCACGAGGAGTATCCGACGTACCGAGACGAGAACGTGCTGCGCGTCATCGCGAATGCGTGCCGGTGGGCGGCGCGTGCGATCGATTCGCCGACGAATCACGCCCCCAACGTCGAGGCGCTCGAGTGGGTGCCCGGCGCCTCCGCGCGCGCTGCGGCCGCGGCGAGCGCAGGATCGGAGAGCGTCGGATGACGCAACCGGCGCGACGGATCGGGATCATCGGGACGGGCGGCATCGCCCTCGAACACGTCGCCGCCTACCGCCTGGCCGGTGCGGAGATCGTCGCGCTGTGCGACGTCGATGCCGCGACGCTCGCCGAGCGGCAGGAGCGGTGGGGGGTACCGGTCGGTACGACGAGCGCGGCCGAGTTGCTTGCGCTGGCCGAGGTCGAGGCCGTCTCGGTCTGCACGCCGAACGCGTCGCATCATCCGATCACCGTCGCCGCGGCGCGGGCCGGCAAGCACGTGCTCTGCGAGAAGCCGATCTCGCTCGGTCTCGACGAGGCGCGCGAGATGATCGCGGCCTGCGCCGATGCCGGCGTGGTGTTGCAGGTCGGTCATCACATGCGTTCGTGGTCGGCCGCGACGAAAGCACGGGAGTTGATCGAGCGCGGCGCCATCGGGCGGGTCACCTACGCGCGGTTCCGTCAGGCACACGACTGGGGTGGCGCGACCAAGGTGCGAGGCGTCTTCGGGTCGTTGGCCGACTCGGGCGGCGGCACGTTGCTCGACAACGGCTGCCACCTGTTCGACCTCGCTCGCTACCTCGGTGGTGATGTGCGCGACGTCTACGCACGCACCGCGACGTTGAAGTACGACATCGAGGTCGAAGACACCGCCTCGGCCTCGCTCGGGTTCGTGTCGGGCGCGATCGGTGCGATCGAGGTCGCCTGGACCGCAACGGGCTGGCAGGAAGCGTTCTGGGTCTACGGCACCGAGGGCTCCCTGGAGTGCGACAACCTGGCGCGCACCGGCGACCTCGTGCACCGGTTCCGACGACCCGGCCAGCGCGACTGGGGGACGACCGAGGTCGAGCGGCACCCGCCGGGCGCGTTGGGTGCGCGGGCGCAGCACATCGCGAACTTCCTGGCGGCGATCGACGGCTCGTGCGACGTGGTGTGCACGGGGACCGACGGCCTCGAAGCCGTGCGCCTCGTACTGGCGGCGTACGAGTCGGCCGAGCGCGGCACCGCTGTCTCGGTCGCCGGCTGACAGTCCCACCCGGAGCGCGTTCGGGATCTCGTCCGTGCGCTGGTACCCAGCGCCCGAGTGTGCGAACATGTGTTCGTGTCCGACCCGAGCCCGCCCGACGAGCCCACGCCGACCGGACAGGTACCCGGGCCGGGCATCCTGCACGCCGACCTCGACGCGTTCTTCGCTTCGGTCGAACAGCGCGACGACCCGAGCCTGCGGGGCCGCCCGGTGCTCGTCGGCGGAGGGGTCATCGTCGCCGCGAGCTACGAGGCGAAGCGGCGCGGCATCGCCACACCGACGAACGAGCGAGCCGCGCGCCGCCTCTGCCCGGACGCGGTCGTCGTGCCGCCGCGGTTCGACGCGTACCTCGAGGCCAGCCGCGCGGTGTTCGACTGCTTCCGCGACGTGACGCCGAGCGTCGAGGGGCTCTCGATCGACGAGGCCTTTCTCGACGTGCGTGGCGCGCGGCGACTCCTCGGCTCGTCGCTCGCGATCGCGCACCGGCTTCGGGCCGCGGTGCGCGACGAGGTCGGGCTCCCGCTCTCGATCGGGATCGCCGCGACGAAGTTCCTCGCCAAGGTCGCGAGCGCGAGCGCCAAGCCCGACGGCGTGCTGCTGATCCCGCTCGGCGAGGAACTCGACTTCTTGCACCCGCTCCCCATCGAACGGCTCTGGGGCGTCGGCCCCAAGACGTCGGAGCGGTTGCACGCGATCGGCGTGAGCACCGTGTACGAACTCGCGCAGATCCCGCAGGTCGCGCTCGCAACGACGATCGGCCGCGCCGCGGCCGCGCACCTCCACGCGATCGCGTGGAACCGCGACCCCCGGCGCGTCGCACCGCACGCTCGTCGTCGGTCGATCGGATCGCAGAACGCGCTCGGTCGCCCGCGTCACGATCCCGCCGAGCTCGAGCTCGCGCTGCTCGGGATCGTCGACCGCGTCGCTCGCCGGCTGCGAGCCGATGAGCGCTTGGCCCGCACCCTGACCGTTCGCCTTCGGTTCGCCGACTCCGAACGCATCACGCGCTCGGTGTCGCTCGATGTCGCGACCGATTCGACCACGCTGATCGGCGTCACGGCGCGCGAGTTGCTCGCCTCGGTCGTGCCGACGGTGCGCGGGCGCGGGGTGACGTTGATCGGCCTGGCGCTGTCGAACCTCGTGCCGAGCAACCCGCTCCAACTCTCGCTGCCGTTCGAGCAGCGGGGACGCGGACGCGAACTCGACGCTGCGATCGACGATCTCCGCACTTGCTTCGGACGAGCGTCGATCGGCCGTGCGTCGTTGCTACGCGACCCTCGCCTGCGGCATTCGTTCGCCGAGGAGCTCTACGAGCCCTGACGACGACGCGCTCGAACGTGTCCCGAGGCGCGCCGCGCGGTCAGCGCATCGGGGATCGCGACGCACGCGAGCCCGACCAACCCCGGTACCAAGTGCAGCGTGATCGCATCCGCGACGTCGACGGGGATGATTCCCAACGCGGCCGATCCGTCGCCGGAGGCGAGGAAGATCGCGGCGGGGATGATGCCGCCGAGGAGCGCGACGCCGATCGCCACGGCTCGAACGTGAAGGCGCGTCGCAGCCGAGCACACGGCCGCGACGCCGGCGAGGCCACCCGCGAGGCCGTGCCAGCCGTTGGTCTCGAACCTCCCGAACAGACGGTCGTGGCTCACGTGATCACCGACGCCGAAATCCGGATTGACGATCAGGCTCCCGACGCCGAGCACGATCAGGACGGGGCCCCACACGGAGAGGTACGCGCGGGCCGCCGACGTGTTGCGGGCTCGCGTTGCTTCGCGCTCCATCGGGCCAACACTAAGTGTCCGCGGAGCTACGTTGGCCCGCATGAGCGAACAAGTGAGCGTGACCCGCGAGATCGCCGCTCCGGCGGAGCAGGTGTGGGCGATGGTCTCCGACGTGACCCGAATGGGCGAATGGTCGCCGGAGAACGAGGGCGGTACCTGGCTCGGCGACGCGCCCGGCCCGCGGCCTGGCGCGAAGTTCCGAGCCTCGAACCGGCTCGGCAAGAAGCAGTGGAAGACCGTGGCGACGGTGGTCGACGCCGACCCCGGTCGACGGTTCTCGTTCAGCGTTGCTGCGGCGGGGCTGAAGGTCGCCGAGTGGGGTTACGCGTTCGAGCCCACCGCGGTTGGGTGTCGCGTCACCGAGACGTGGACCGACCGACGGCCCGGCTTCTTCAAGCCGATCGCGCGGTTGGCCACCGGCGTCGCGGATCGCGCAACCCACAACCGAACAGGGATGGAACAGACGCTCGAACGACTTGCCGCGGCGGCCGAGTCGGGCGCTGCGCCGAGCTGACGCAATGGCGGCGAACGGGCCCGAACCCATGTTCACGGCGTCGGTGTCGGAGGTCTACGACGAGCTGCTCGTGCCGCTGATCTTCGATCCGTATGCCGACGAACTCGCGCGACGGTTGCGCGCTCTGGAGTCGGGATCGGTGCTCGAGGTCGCGGCGGGAACCGGGGTCGTGACGCGGCGGCTGGCGAGCGTGCTCCCCGCCGCCGTGTCGATCACGGCCACCGACCTGAGTCAGGCGATGATCGATCGCGCGATGCACATCGGTACAGGACGGACGGTGGAATGGCGTCAGGCCGACGTCATGTCGATGCCCTTCGCTCCCGCGTCGTTCGATGTCGTCGTCTGTCAGTTCGGGGTGATGTTCTTCGACCCGAAGCGCGATGCCTTCGCCGAGGTGCTTCGTGTGTTGCGACCCGGCGGCCGGTTCCTCTTCAGCGTCTGGGATGGACTCGAGGCCAACGAGTTCGTCGACGTGGTCGCGCACTCGCTGAGGGGTGCGTTCCCGGATGATCCGCCGACGCTCATCGAACGGGTACCGCACGGCTACGACGACACCGAGCAGATCGTCGCGGACCTTCGCGCCGGCGGCTTCGACTCCCAACCCTCGATCGAGCGGATCGAGTACGTGAGTCGCGCGGCAACGGCCGAGGATGTCGCGACGGCATACTGCGCTGGCACGCCGATCCGCGGCGAGCTCGAACGACTTCGGCCCGGGGGACTGGCCGAGGTCGTCGCGATCGTGACGACCGCGCTCGAGGCGCGATTCGGGTCGCGCGACCTCGAGGGTCGGATCAGCGCGCAGGTCGTCGGCGTGACCAAGTAGCGCTGCCGCGGCGCGTTCCACGCGTCGATCGGGATGCCGGCGACGACCGTTCTCGTCGGGTCACGCGGACTCGACGGCGTAGTTGCTCGCGCCGTACCAGTCGACGACGACAACGGCTTCGTCGCCCACGACCCAGGCATCGTGACCGCTCGGCAACGACGTGATGTCGCCCGGCCCCGCGATGAACTCGCTGCCGTCGTCCATGCGGATCGCGAGACGACCGGCAACGTGGTACTGGAAGTGCGGTGCCTCGCAGCTGTCGGTTCCGGCGAGCGGCTTCACGTCGTTGGACCAGCGCCAGCCGGGTTCGAGGACCAGGCGGCCGATCTCGGTCCCGCCGACGACGACGATCTCGGCGCGCCCGTTCGGGAATGGCCGGGTCTCGTCGGGTGCCGCGAAACTGCGGTGCGCGGTGGTCTGCATGAGTTCCCCCTCGGTGCGATGCGACGGCGGCCGCCGCCTGGTCGGTACACTGACCTACTAGTAGGTCAGTGTCAAGTCTCGGAGGAACTGTTGGCGGCGAACGAAGCACCCGACCGGCACGGCGACACCGCGTCGGCGATCCTCGACGTGGCCCAGGGTCTCGTGCAGACCCGGGGATTCAACGGCTTCAGCTATGCCGACATCGCCGGGACGCTCGGGATCACGAAGGCGGCGCTGCACTATCACTTCGCGAGCAAGGCCGACCTGGGGCGCGCCTTGCTGACCCGTTACGTCGAAATGTTCCTCGCCGCGCTCGGCGACATCGATCGTGATGTCGCGCAGCCGGCCGAACGACTCGCGGCCTACGCGTCGCTCTACGTCGACGTGCTCGCAGGCGATCGGCTGTGCCTGTGCGGCATGCTCGCCGCCGAACGCGACACGCTTCCCGACGAGATGCGGGCCGCGGTCGTCGCGTTCTTCGATGCCAACATCGCCTGGCTCGAGTCGGTGCTCGCAGCGGGGGTGCACGACGGGAGCCTGCACCTGTCGGAGTCGCCACGTGACGTCGCGGAGATGTTGCTCGGGGGCCTCGAGGGTGGGATGCTCGTCGCGTGGTCGCACGGCGCCTCCGACGGGTTCCGCGCCTCGGCGCGACGTCTCATCGCCTCCCTCACCACCGCGCCAGGACCACCCCCCGACGTCCATTGAGTCAACAGCCGCACGCGTGCAGCGGTTGACTCAACGGAGCCTGGCGGCGCGGGTCAGGCGGCTCGCGGCGATCGGCGCGGCACCGGGCGACTCCGACGACGAGCGACTCGCGAAGGCGACGCTCACACTCGCGGCAACGCTCATGGCGACCCTCGCGGTCGTGTGGGTGGCGACGTACTGGTCGCTCGGCCTGTGGCGCTCGGGCGCCATCCCCTTCGCGTATCAGCTCGCGACCGTGGCCGGGCTCGTGGTGTTCGCCCGCACGAAGCGGGTGGAGGTGTTCCGCTCGACCCAACTCGCGATGATGTTGGCGCTGCCGTTCCTGCTGCAGGCGAGCCTCGGCGGGTTTCGCGTGTCGAGCGCGGTCGCGCTGTGGGCCTTCACCGCACCGCTCGGCGCGCTTCTGTTCGAGGGTGTGCGACGTTCGACTCCCTGGTTCGGCGCGTTCGTCGCCGTCGCGGTCGCGCTCGGCGTGTTGGAGCCGCACCTGAACGGCGAGGGTCGTGTCCCGGTGTCGATCGTCGTCGCGTTCTTCGTGCTCAACGTGTTGGGCGTGTCGACCACCGTGTACCTGCTCTTGCGCTACTTCATCGGCGAACGCGCGCGCATCCTGGACGCGCTCTCAGCGGAGCGCGAGCGTTCCGAGCGTCTGCTCCTCAACGTCCTCCCCGCGACGATTGCGCAGCGCCTCAAGGAGTCTCCGGGCGTCATCGCCGACTCCTTCGATTCGGTGACCGTGTTGTTCGCCGACATCGTCGGGTTCACGGCGTACGCCGAAGCGCTCCCCGCCGGCGACGTGGTCGCGGTGCTCAACCGGTTGTTCTCCACGTTCGACGAGCTCTCCGACCGACACGGACTCGAGAAGATCAAGACGATCGGCGACGCGTACATGGTCGTGGCCGGGCTGCCCGTCGCGCGCCCGGACCACGCGGTGGCGATCGCCGAGATGGCACTCGATCTGCGCGACGAGGTCGAGCGCTTTCGCGACGAGACGGGCAGCGCGCTGGCGATTCGCGTCGGCGTCAGCAGCGGTCCCGTCGTGGCGGGCGTCATCGGGCAGCGGAAGTTCAGCTACGACGTCTGGGGCGACACGGTCAACACGGCGAGCCGCATGGAGGCCCACGGCATCGCCGACCACATCCAGGTCACACACGACGTGTACGAGCGCCTGCGCGACCGCTACGAGTTCCGCGCGCGTGAGATCGTCGAGGTGAAGGGCAAGGGGCCGATGGCGACCTACTTGCTGCTCGGACGTCGAGCCTGAGCGAGGTGGTCGGTCGGGTCGGGACCTCCGGCACTGATCGCCGTTCGCGCGCACCGGTACGGTGACGACAGCCCACGTGGGAGGTGTTGTGGTGAGCGTGCGCAACGAAGGGCTCGACCGCTGGGTGGGGGCCGGGCTGATCAGCGAGGAGCAGGCCCGAGCGATCGACGCGTACGAACAGGCGCAACTCGAGGCCCGGTCGCCGCAGCGTGTCTCGCCCGCGATCGAGGCGCTCGCCTACGTCGGCGGTGTGCTCGTCGCAGTCGGCGCCGCGATGCTCGTGGGGCAGTTCTGGGACGACCTCGGCGTGGGTGGCCGGATCGGCGTGCTCGCCGCGGGTGCGATCCTGACCGGCGTCGTCGGAGCGGTCGTCGGCGAGAGCGATCCCGTCACCTGGCGGCTCCGCGGTTTCTTGTGGGCATTGTCGGCGGCCGGAACGACCGCGGCCGGCGGGTTGTTCGCCTTCGAGGTGCTCGACCTGAGCGGCGAGCCGGTGGCGCTGGTCGCCGCGGGTGTCGGCACGCTCGTGACGGCCGCGTACTGGCGGTTGCGCGACCGGCCGATCCAGCACCTGCTCACGTTCGTGGGGCTCGCGGTCGCGACCGGAACCGGGATCGCGTGGGCCGGTGGTGAGGGTGGGCTGATCGGGCTCGCTCTCTGGCTGGTCGGCGCGGGCTGGGCGTGGCTCGCCTGGCAGCACCGCATTCCACCCGCGATCGTCGGGTTCCCGCTCGGAGCGGCGCTCACGCTCGTCGCGTGCGGCTTCGTCGGCTCACAGTTCGAGTGGCTCGCGCCGCTGTTGGGTCTCGCGACCGCGGCCGCGTGGGTCGGCACCGGTGTGCTGCGCAACGAGACGCTGGCGCTCGCGCCCGGTGTCGTCGGCTTGTTCATGTACCTCCCGTGGACACTCGGCTACTTCTTCGGCGACACGTCCGGTGCGCCCGCCGTCGCGATGCTCTCGGGCGCGGTGCTGCTCGGAGTCGTCGTGTTGTTGGTGCGTCGCGGTCGCGGTGGAGGCGACAAGGCTGGTGGAGCCCGGGGCGGACACTTCCGCCCGCTGACGCATCCCCCGACGGTGTAGCCACCGACGGTGAGTTGCCCGCCGCGTCGCGTTCCACCACGAGAGGCTGGCCCGATCAGGCCGGGGGCGACGGCGGGTCTGCGGACGCGTAACGAACCACGCTGAACGGCAACCCGGAGGCGACGACGGCGTCGCGGATCGGCCGTAGATCAGCGACGAGCCGGAGTTCGACGCCCGCGTCACGATGCCGGGCGACGAGATCGCCGACCGGCGCCGACGACAGCGGGCTGACACGCCGCGACGCCACCCATTGCCCCTCGGCCTCCGGCCACGGGTCGAATCCCTCGGGGTCGAATCGATACTCGAACAGTTTGCACGTGTGAATTGCGTCCGACCATGAGCGCGGCGCGGCCTGCACGCGCCACGCCGATGTCGCGAAGGCCTGCTGCAGTTGCCGTTGTTGCGACGCGTCGTTCGCCCAGACCGTCACGCGCGGACAGGCGCGCGGGAACCAGTACAGCGCAGCGTGCGCAGCATCGATGGCCCACACCGCGGCGGCGACGTCGGGGTTCGTGCGGGGAACGTGCGGCTCGAAGCCCCGGATCTCTGGATCCTCGCTGTAATGGAACAGCACCGACTGCGCGACCGGATCGATCGTCCAACCCATACGACCGAGTTTCGCATCCGCGCCATGGCTGTGCAGCGCCCGAGATCTGTCGACCAGCGCGGCCAGCTGGGTCAGCGCGGCGCGTGTTCGGACAGCCAGTCGAGGATGTCGGGCGCGTGGGTCACGGTGCCGAGGTGGCCTTCGCCGTTCCAGGTCACCAGCGTTGCGCCGGGGATCCGGCTGACGTAGCCATCGGCGTGTCGTGGCGGCACCATCGTGTCGGCGGTGCCCTGCCAGACCGACACCGGGATCCTCGTGGCGCCGAGGTCGACACCCCATGGCTGGGCGAGCGCCGCGTAGTCGGCGACGACGCCGCGACTCCCCGAGACGAACGCCTCGGTGAAGAGGCGCATCGCGTCCTTCGGTGCACCGAGTTGGTCGAGCACGGCGCGATCGCTCGTCGACATCTGCCCGGCGAAACTCTTCATCGCCGCCTTCGGTGACATGCGTGCACCGAGCGCGGCGACCCGGAGGAACACGCGCGCCAGCGTCGGGCGGCGACGCGACATCCGGAGGAACTGTGCGTCGGTCTTCTCGAAATCGTCGAACGACGCCCAGCCGTCGCCGATCTCGCCCATGCCGGCGCTGATCGCCGCGGCGCTCACGCGGCCGGTCGCCAGCGCCGCGACCGCGGCGGCATAGGGACCCCCACCCGAGTAGCCCCACGCCGCATACCGGTCGACGCCCATCGCGTCGGCGAGCGCGTCGACCATCGCGGGATAGTCGCCGACTCGCCAACCGTCGCGCGGTGTCGAGCGGCCGACCCCCGGCCGATCCGGCGCGATCAGCCGCAGACCGCGATCGGCCGCGGGTTCGTCGGCCCACGCGAACCCGGCGCCGCACGCGGGCACACCGTGAAACACGAACACTGCCCGTCCGGCGGGATCGCCGTACTCCCAGACCGCGACCGAACTCGACCCGACCTGCACCAGACGCGCTCCGACCACGATCGGCACGCTACGCCGAGCAGAACGACCGTGCGCGCTGCGGGGCGGGCGAGGACACGGGACGCCGGGCGGCAATAGTGTGCCGGCGGTTCGCGCGAGATCGCGCCGCACCAGAGGAGAAGACGACGATGGGTCTGTTCGATGCGTTCCGGTTCGACGGCAAGCGCGTGCTCGTGGTCGGGGGCGCGACCGGGATGGGTGCCGCGGCCGCCGAGTTGGTGCAAGACGCCGGCGCCGACGTCGTGGTGATGGACTACGCACCGGTCGCGCTCGCGGGTGTCCGGACGATCACGGTGAACCTCGCGGAGCGCGCCTCGATCGACGCGGCGGTCGCGGAGTGCGGCGGCCCGGTCGACGCGCTCTTGTCGTGCGCGGGAGTCGCCGACGGCACCCCCGGGCTCGAACGGATCAACTTCCTCGGGCACCGCCACATGATCGACCTGCTCGTCGCGAGTGGCGCGATCGGGCGCGGCGGCGCGATCGGGTTCATCTCCTCGGCCGCCGGCCTCGGGTGGGAGCCGAACCTCCCGCTGTTGAAGGAGTACCTCGACATCACCGACTTCGACGCCGGCGCGAAGTGGGCGCAGGACCACCTGAAGACCGATTACATGTTCAGCAAGCAGGCGGTGTGTGCGTATGTCGCGCGCGAGGCGATGCGGTTCTTGAAGGAAGGCATCCGGATCAATGCGATCTGTCCGGGCCCGACCGACACGCCGCTCGCGCAGGCGAACAAGGAGACCTGGCTCGGCTTCGGGGCCGACTACCGCGCCGAGGTCGGGATCGGGGCGTCGACGCCCCTCGAGCAGGCCTACCCGCTCGTGTTCTTGTGCAGCGACGCGGCGGGCGCGATGACGGGCCAGACGGTGATCACCGACGCGGGCTATATGGCGTCGGGCGTCACCGAGTCGTACCCGCCCGCGGCGCCCGCAGCGAACTTCCTTCTCGGCCGCTACTGAGTTACCGGGGTGAGCGGCGCCGTGCGCGACATCATGGTGGTGACCGGCGCGGGTGGCATGGGGGAGGCGATCGCGCGGCGGCTCGGCGCGGGCCGCGTCGTCGTGCTGGCCGATGCTGCCGAGGCGCAACTCGCGAGCGCGGCGGATCGCCTCCGCGCGAACGGCCACGAGGTCGAGGCCATCCGTACCGACGTGTCGTCGGCCGCCGACGTCGAGGGATTGGCGCGCGCCGCGGCGGCGCTCGGCCCGATCCGTTGTGTCGTCCACACGGCCGGCGTCTCACCCGTCCAGGCGACACCGGAACAAGTCGTCGCGGTCGACGTCGTCGGCACCGCGCTGGTCCTCGAGGCGTTCGAGCCGTACGTCGTCTCGGGCACGGTGGCGGTCTGCATCGCGAGCATGGCCGGCACGATGACCACCGTCGATCCCGCAACGCTCCGGCGCCTCGCGACCACGCCGGCGGCCGGACTCGCCCGGCTCGCCGAACTCGATCCCGCGACGATGGATGCGGGGACGGCCTACGGCATTGCCAAGCGCGCGAACCAGGTCAGGGTCGAGGCCGCGTCGCCGGCCTGGGGCCGCCGCGGCGGTCGCGTCGTCTCCATCAGTCCTGGCATCATCGCGACGCCGATGGGCAACGCCGAACTCGACGGGCCGTTCGGTGAGGTGATGCGGTCGATGATCGAGATGTCGGGCACGCGGCGCGTCGGTACGGCCGACGACATCGCCGCGGCGGTGGAGTTCCTCGTGAGCCCGGCCGCCTCGTTCATCACCGGCACCGACCTGCTGGTCGATGGCGGCGTGATCGCGGCCGTGCGCAACGCGAGCTGAACTCGCCGGGCCGTTCGAGGCTCAGGTCCGGTCGAGTTCCAGCATCGTGATCGCGTTGCCACGCAGCACCTTGTAGGCGACGTCGTCGTCGATGCCGGTCAACATCTTCTCGACGTACTCCTTCGAGTTCGGCCAGGTCGTGTCGGTGTGCGGGTAGTCGACCTCGAAGCAGATGTTGTCTTCACCGACCTCGCCGAGCGACTGCAGGCCGTGACGGTCGGCGGTGAAGCACCCGAAGATCCGGCCGTAGTAGTAGGTCGACGGCGGTTCGGGGATTCGCGCCTTGGCCTTCTGCCACGCCTCGTGCTTGTCCCAGACGGTGTCGGCGCGCTCGAGCGCGTACGGGATCCAGCCGATCTGGCCTTCCGAATAGGCGAGCTTGAGCTTCGGGAACTGGATCAACTTGCCCGAGAACAGCCAGTCGGCCATCGACGCCATCGAGTTGTTGAACGCGAGCGTGCCGCCCACGCCACCGGGTGCGTCGGGCGACGCCGCCGGGTTCGTCGACGACGATCCGATGTGCATGCACAGCGTCACGCCGGTGTCGTTGCACACCTGGAACACCGGATCCCACTCGCCCGTGTGGATCGTCGGGAGTCCGAGATGGTGTGGCAGTTCGCTGAAACAGAAAGCGCGCACGCCGCGCTCGGCGTTGCGCTTGATCTCGGCGGCCGCGAGGTGCACATCCCACAGCGGCATGATGCACAGCGGGATGTTCACGCCCTGCGACGGCGCGCACCACTCGTGGACCATCCAGTCGTTGTAGGCCTCGACGCACGCGAGCCCGAGATCGCGGTCGTCGGTCTCGAGGAAGGTCTGGCCGCAGAAGCGCGGGAAGGTCGGGAACGGGAGCGAACCGTCGGTCCAGTTGAGCTCGAAGTCCTTGATCCGCTCGTCGCGGTCGTAACAGCCGGGTCGCATCTCGTCGTAGGTCATCGCGGTCATGACCATGGTGGACGGATCGAACTTCGACAGGTCGCCGTCGGGGGTCGCCTCGAGTGGGATCGCGACGAAGCGCTTGTGAACGTAGATGAGGCGACCGTCGAGATACCACGCGTCGCCCCACAGGCCATCGGGATCCTCGTGCATCTCGTACCGGGCACCCGGTCGATGTTTGAAGTCTCCCCACTTCTTGCGCTCGACGCGAGGCCCGCGCTCGCGCCACTTTGCGGGCAGCCACGTCTGCCACACGTGCGGGGGCTCCACCACGTGGTCGTCGACACTGATGATCTTGGGCAACTCACGCATGGAGTTCCTCTCGCTCGGACCTGCGGGCGCGGCGCGGCGCGGTGGTCGACCGCTCGGCCGTCCGGCCGGGGCGGAGTGGGGATCACGCTATCCGAGAACGCCGCTCTCATGACGGGCGTGAGCGCGGTCACCCGTCGTCGGCGAGGCCTCGCGTGCGCTGGCCGAGATACTCGGCGACCCGACGTTGCCGGAGGAACTCGGCCCATTGCAGCGGTGTGGCATGGAACTGGGGATCGGTCGCGGCCAGGTCGGCGCCGTGGTCGAGCAGTGCTTTCACGACCTCGAGCTCGCCGGCTCCGGCCGCGACGTGCAGGGGCGTTCGGCCGGTCGTGCCGATGGGCGCGCCCCGTTGTACGAGGCCGATCACGAGGTCCCAACGGCCGTACGCGGCGGCGTGGTCGACGAGATCGGAGGTCGGCGTGTCGCGGTCGAACTCGTCGAGCACGGTCGTGTCGCCGCGGACGACACGCTCGACTCGGGGATCGTCGGCGACGGTGGTGTGCTGCCAACGCCAGAGGTCGCGGAGCAGCGCGATCTCGGCGCCGTGGTGGATGAACTCGTCGAGCATGTGCAAGACGTACGCGGCGCGGGTCCGGTCGGCGTGTTGGGGGCCGGCCACCGGCCCGACGGCCTCGTCGAGTCGCTCCTCCTGTGCGAGGCGGAGGTGCGCGTCCCAGCGGTCGTGGGCGCGTTCGAGCAATGCGACGGCGTCGGTGGCGTTCGAGGGCGGTGTCCCGTCGGGGTCGTCGAAGCCGATCGGCGTGCCTTGTGCGGGCACGTCGAGCCACTTGGGGGCGCGATCCTCGCCGTACATGTCGATGAGGTGCCACAGTCGCCAGGCGATGGTCGTGAACGGCTCCGGTTCGGGGCGGGGCAGGGCCCAGTCGGCCATCCAGGTGCCGTCGGCTCGCGGGCGAATCGACCAGCAGCCGGGCGTCGGTTCCCAGAAGTACTCCGCATCGCTCAGCCCGTCGACGCGGGCGCGGATTCGCTCCCAGACCTCGTCGGAAAGACCGACCAACGCGCGCTTCACGTCCACCATGCCGCGCCAGCGTACGCAGTCGGACAGCGGTCAACCTTGGTCGATCGCAGCGACGACCGTTTCGACGAAGAGCCCGAGGTCGAGTTCGCCGCCGTTGGTGACGATGGCGATCGTGAGACCGGCGTCGACGTCGGTGGCGACGATCGCGCCCGAGGAGCCATCGTGGCCCACGAACTCCCGGCCCCCGAACTCGTAGTGGAACACGCCGAGGCCGTAAGGGAACGGGCACCCATGCGGGCACGGCAGACCGCGCATCGCCGAGACGTCGAGCATCCGGTCGAGCGCGGCAGGGTCGATCGCTCCACCGTTGAACAACGCATCGCCCCATCGTGCGAGGTCGGTCGCACTGGCGACGATCGGCGCGGCGCGGTCGTCGGTAACGATCGGCAGCTGCTGTCGACGCAGTTGGTGCGGCCGCACCGGTTGGAACGTGATCGGGTCGACGACGAGGGTGTACGGGGGGAGGGGTGCGGCTCGGGGATCGCCGACGAAGTGCGTGCTCGCAAGCTCGAGCGGTTCGAAGAATCGATCGTGCATCTCGTCGGTGAGCGACTTGGCGGTCGCCGACTCGAGGACGAGTGCGGCGACGACATAGTTGCCGTCGGCGTAGCTCCAGCAGCGCCCGGGAGCGCACGCACGTGGAGGGATGCGAGCCAGAACGTCGACGAGCGTGAGGTGCTTGCCGCGATCGCGGTCGTCGGTCGCTGTTTGCGCGAGCCCGCTCGTGTGGGACAGCAGTTGCCGCATCGTGATGCCGCGGAGGTCGAGACCGGGCGGGAGGTCCGACAACCACGGATCGATCGGTTCGTCGAGGGCCACCACGCCTTCGGTGTCGAAGGAGAGCGCGAGCGCGGCGAGGTAGGTCTTCGTGATGCTCGCGAGGCGGAACTCGTCGCGCGGCCCGATCGGGTCCTGTCGCTCGAGATCCGCGTGACCCGACACCACCGTGAGAACGCGACCTTCGGTGACGATGGCGACACTGGCGCCGGGGATGTCGCGGCTCGCGAGGAATTCGTCGACCGCGACTTGGACGCGCGACCGGAGGGCGTCGGTCGCGTCGTCGCTCGTCGCGGCGCATCCTCCGGCGGCGAGCGCCACGACGGCGATCGCGAGCGAGATCGCGAGCGCGCGCCACGAGGTCACTGGATCGCGCTAGCTGTCGTCGGATTCGGAGATGACCCGGCCGATCGACATCGCCTGCTTGTCGGCCGCGCACAGTCGCGTCGAGCCCTCGACATCGGTGACGAGCAACGTGACGGTCCCGCTCGGTCTCGCGTCCCCGTCGCTGGCAACCCCCATGAGCGGGAAGTGTCGCACAGCGCCGGGGAGCCCGGCGGCGACCTCCGTCCGTTGAGTCGACAGCCGCACCCGTGCAGCTGTCGACTCAACGGAGGGCGATCTCGCCTCGCGTCAGTGGCCCCAGTCGATCGAAACGTTCAGATCTTTTTGTGCCGCAGGAGATGTCAACCGACCGCCCCGGAGCATCGGGTGCTTGACTGCCCGTCGGCGACACCGGTGAACGTGCCCGAGCCTCTGCCGGCGGCGACGGACGAAACACGAAGAGGGACAATGTGAACGCGACCGGACAACTGCGATCCCACCACCGCGACATCCGGGTGGAGCGCGACGGCCACGTGGTGACCGTCACGATCGATCGCCCGAAATCGAAGAATGCGTGCACGGGCGGCATGTGGGTGGCCCTCGGCGCGTCGTTCCGCGAGATCGGCCATTCGGGCGCGCGCGTCGCCGTGATCACGGGGGCGGGCGGCAACTTCTGCAGCGGCGCCGACCTCGGCGGGTCCAACGACGGCGGCGCGGCGAAGGACGGCGGCGGGGGATCGTTCGGATCGATGGTGGACGCGATGCGGGTGCTCGGCGAAGTCGTGCTCGCGATCCACGACTGCCCGATCCCGGTCGTGGCGAAGGTCGACGGTCTCTGCGTGGGCGCGGGGCTCGGCCTCGCGCTGGCGGCCGACGTCACCTGGTGCTCCGAGGAGTCCCGGTTCTCCGCGATCTTCGCGAAGCGCGGGTTGAGCCTCGACTTCGGTACGTCGTGGCTGCTGCGCCAGCGCATCGGTGTTCACCGCGCGAAGGAGCTCGCCTTCACGGCGCGGATCATCAGCGGCGTCGAGGCCTACGAGATGGGTCTCGTGAATGCCGCCGTTCCCGCCGCTGAGCTCGACGCCGCGACGCAGCACATCGTCGACACGATCGCCGGCGGACCGCCGATCGCGCTGGCGTCGACCAAGCGCGAGCTCGACCTCGCCGATGGGGCGTCGCTCGCGCAGGCGTTGGAGATCGAGGCGCTCGCGCAGGGCGTCAACGTGCAGACCGACGACCTCCGCGAAGCGTTGACGGCCTTCTTCGAGCGCCGCCCGCCGAACTTCACCGGGCGGTAAGGGCGTCAGGCCATTTCGTAGCGGATCGGGAGGTGCTTGGGCCCGCCGACGAACAACGTCCGCATGTACTCCGCAGGCCCCGCGAGCGAGACGTCGTCGAGCAGGGGAACGAGCTCGCCGTACAGCACGCGCAGTTCGAGCTTCGCGATGTGCGTGCCGAGGCAGTAGTGCGGACCGAAGCCGAAGCCGAGATGACGGTTCGGATCGCGGCCGGCGTCGAATCGCTCCGGGTGCTCGAACGCGTCGTCGTCGCGGTTGGCCGACGGGTACGAGAGCAGGACGGATCCGCCGGCGGGAATCGTCACGCCGCGAATTTCGGTGTCGTCGGCCGCGGTACGCATGAACTGCTTCACCGGCGAGACCCAGCGGATCATTTCGTCGGCCGCGAGCGGGATGAGCTCGGGGTTCGCTCGGAGCCGGTCGAGCTGGTCGGGGTGCTCGATGAGTGCGTGCATCCCACCGGAGATCGCCGAGCTCGTGGTGTCGTGCCCGGCGGTGGCGATCAGCACGTAGTAGCCGACGGCCTCGAGCACGCCGATCGGTTCGCCGTCGATCTGCGCGTTCGCGATCACCGTCGCCAGATCGTCGCGTGGGCTGGAACGCCGGTCGGCGATGAGCCGCTCGAAGTACTCGAAGAAGTCGAGCAGCGTCGCCATCATGTCGGCACCGTCGTCGCGGCGAAGCTCGGGGTCGGACGCGCCGAACAGTTCTTGGGTGAGCCGCAACAAACGCGGGAAGTCGTCTTCGGGCAGTCCCATCAGCGACAGGATCACTTGGAGCGGGAAGTCGATCGCGACATCGGTGAAGAAGTCACAGGTGCCGTCGAGGGAGCGCATCCGCTCGACGGAACGGCGGGCGAGTTCGGTGATGCGCGGCTCGAGCGTCGCGATCTGCTTGGGCTTGAACCATGCCGAGCTGATCTGGCGGTAGACGGTGTGGTCGGGCGCGTCCATCTGGACGAGCGTGCGAACGGGGATGTCGGCCGCGTCGGCGCCGAGTGCCTTCGGGCCGAGCGCCGGCCGCGGTGCGCTGAGCCACAGCTCGGGCTGCCGTTCGATGTCGAGCACGTCGTCGTGCTTCGTGATCGCCCAGAACGGTTCGAATCCGTCGGTGTCGACGCGCGTGACCGGCGAGTCGCGGCGGAGCAGCGCGCAGGCGGCGTGGAAACGTTCGGTGTCGGCGTAGGCCGAGGGATCGGTGAAGACGTGCGCCGGGTGCTCGGTGTCCATCGCCCCTCGAGTGCGCTCGAAATATCTAGATGTCTACGGTACGGTGTCGCGCGTCATCGGAGCAACCCGCCGACCTCGGAGCCGCGCGAACCATGGGGATGGAGTTCAACCTGTTTCTGCCGCAGATGCGGCTGTCGTTCGAGCAGTTGGTCGCGCGGGCGCGCGCGGCGGAAGCCGCGGGTTTCGTGGGAATGACGGGCATGGATCATCTCGCGCCGCCCATGGCCGATGCTCAGCCGATGTACGAGGCGATCGTTACGACGACTTGGATCGCCGCGCACACCGAACGGCTGCGCGTGGGTTCGCTCGTCTTGTGCGACGCGTTCAGGTCGCCGACGGTGCTCGCACGCCAGGCGGTGTCGATCGACCACGCGTCGGGCGGGCGCTTCGATCTCGGGATCGGCTGGGGCTCGGTTCCCGACGAGTTCGCGACCTTCGGCACGGGCTCGACCGTGGCGCGAGAGCGCGTCGCCCGGTTACGCGAGACGCTCGGGGTGCTCCGCGCGCTCTGGGCGGGAGAGACCGTCGACTTCGAGGGCGAGTATCACCAACTCCGTGCGGCTCGCCAGGAGCCGCGTCCGCTCGGCCGCATCCCGATCGTGATCGGCGGCGTGGGGCCCAAGACGCTCGCGCTCGTCCGTGACTTCGCCGACTGGTGGAACGTGCACATCGGTGAGATCCATCGCGTCGACGAGCTGCGGCCGCACGTGGGCGACGCACGGGTCTCGATCCAACAGATGGTCGCGCTCGTACCCCGGGGTGGCGACCGGGAGGCGCTCACGGCCGCGGCGAAGAAGCGTTTCGGATACGGGCGCCCGGTGATCGGGTCGAGCGAGGAGCTCGTCGACCACTTCGGGCGGCTCGCCGAGCAAGGCATCGAACGGGTCTACGCGTGGTTCTGCGACTTCGCGCCGCCCGAGACGCTCGCGGAGTTCGGCGAGACCGTCGTCACCCCGTTGCGCGGCGCGCTGCACTGAGGAGTCGTTCAGCGGCCCAGCAAGAATGCTGCGTTCCCCCGCATGATCCGCTCGACTTCGTCGGGGTCGAAGGCTTCGAGTTCGTCGACATAGCCCGCGGGGTCGGCGAGCCCTTCGCCGTGAGGCCAGTCGGAACCGAACAACACGCGATCGATGCCGATCGTGTCGGCGAGCCGGCGGAGGTCTTCTTCGTAGTAGGGAGTGACCCACACGTGACGCCGGACCGTGTCGAGCGGATCCTCGACGAACACCCACGGGGTGCGGTTCTGTTGTTTACGGAGTCCCTTCACGAGGGGGTACACCCAGTCGGACCCGTTCTCGACGCTCACGACGCGCAGGTTCGGGTGACGCTCGAACACACCGTGGACGATGAGTGCCGCCATCGTGTCGTGGATGGCCCGATCGCCGATCAGCACTTGGCCGAGGAGATCGGGCTCCCGCCATGGCGCGAAGACCTCGGCGCCGCCCCACGCGTAGCCGATCATCGCGTTGTAGCCGCTGTCGGCGAGGTGGAACGCGACCGGCACGTTCGCCGCCGCGAGCCGTGCCCAGACCGGATCGTGCAGCTTGT
>SXJQ01000117.1 GCA_005779345.1 Actinomycetota bacterium | reverse complement strand
GCTCATCGCGCTCGGCGCGGTCGGCGCTCGCGCCGGGGGCGCGCCCGCGGCGCGGGCGGCGGCGCGGGTGGTCACGTGGAGTTCCGCGGCGATGGCCGCGACGTTCGTCATCGGCCGCATCGTCGGCGCCAACCTCTGACCGGCCCGCCGCCCGCCGCCGGGAACGTTGAGTGGACGACCCGAATATTCGGGGTTTCCACTCAAGGTTCGGGTGGCGCGACGGCGGGGTTCAGTCGAGGCGGCGGGTGTTGGCGCGGTGATGCTCGGTGTTGACCACGTAGCCGGCCGCCTGCTCGATGATGTCGGCGGCGCTGACCGTGTCCGCGCGGAGCTTGGCGGGGACACCGAGTGCCATCGCTCCGCTCGGCACCTCCATGTCGTTGGGCACGACCGCGCCCGCACCCACGAGTGCACCGGAGCGCACCACCGACCGGTGCAACACGATCGAGCCCGTCCCCACGAGCGACCCCGACTCGATCGTGCAGGCCTCCAGGTGGGCGAGGTGCCCGACGACGCAGTCGTCGCCGACGACGGTCGCGCGGTCACGCGTGCAGTGGATCACCGCCCCGTCTTGGATGGACGAGCGCGCGCCCACGACGATGCCTGCGCCATCGCCGCGCAGCACCGCGTGCGGCCAGATCGACGCACCCGCGCCGATCGAGACGCGGCCGATGACCGTGGCGTCGGGATGCACGAAGGCGTCGGGGTGGATTTCGGGCACACGGTCGCCGAGTGCATAGATCGCCATGGTTCAGGAACGGTACCGTGCGGTGCATGTCTTCCGAACCGGACACCCGCGACGCTCAGACCGCCGTCGCGTCGCATCTCGCCGAGATCGCCGAGCGCGGCTTCACGATGCTCGAAGGTGTGCTCGCTCCCGATCTCGCCGACGATCTCCACGACGACCTGGTGCGTCTCGAATCCGAGCTCGACATCCACCCCGCGCCCAACAGCTTCGAAGGCCACCACACGCTGCGGATCTACAACCTCCTCGTGCACGGACCGCGCTACGAACAGATCCCCGTGCACCCGCGCGTGTTACCGGTCGTGGAGGGCGTGCTCGACCGCGGCTGTCTCGTGTCGAGCCTGTCGTCGATCGCGATCCTCCCGGGCGAGACGGCCCAACCCATCCACGCCGACGACCAACTCCTCCCGCTCCCCAAGCCCCACGTCCCGATCGTGTGCAACACGATGTGGGCGCTCACCGACTTCACCGCCGCGAACGGGGCGACCCGAGTGATCCCGGGGACCCACCTCGCGGCCGATCATCCCGAGTACGGCCGCCACTACGACTCGATCCCCGCGGAGATGCCGAAGGGCTCGGTCCTCGTGTGGAACGGTTCGCTGTGGCACGGCGGCGGCGCGAACACCACCGACCGACGTCGCGTCGGCATCGCGATGAACTACTGCGCGGGCTGGGTGCGTCAACAGGAGAACCAACAGCTCGGGATCCCGCGCGACGTCGCCGCGGGCTTCTCGCCGCGGCTGCGCGAACTCGTCGGCTACTCGATCTACAACGGCCTCGTCGGCCACATCGACAAGCGCAGTCCGGTGGGGCTCCTCGACGCGACGAGCGCGGCGTCCCCGATCGTCTGGGACCGCATCTAGACCCGAACGAGGCCCAGCGGCTCAGCGGCGCGCGTTCGCGGCGACGACCGCCTCGCCCTCGGGCGTCGCATCGCCGAAGTCGGCACCGTCGCCCCGCCCGACGACCCAGCCGTCGCCGGTCACGATCCAGTAGCCCGCACCGGTCGGGGTCGAGGCGATGGCGACCGCAGGATGTTGCGCCGCACGCCGCCGCGCCTCGGCGCGCAGGTCCTCGATCGACTCGAAGTCGGCGGCAGCGAGCTGTGCGTCGAACTCGTCGACCAGCCCGCCGAAGGCTCCCGCGGCGCCGAACGCATGCACGCGACCGGCGGCGGTGAGCAGCCAATACCCGTCGCCCGAGGGCGTCGCCGCGATGGCAACGATCGGATCGAGGATCGAGGTGCGAATCATCCCGCCGAAGTCGGTGGCGTCGCCGACCGGGTACACGACGCCGGCCGAATCGGCGAGCCAGTAACCGAGCCCGGTAGCGGTCGGCGCGAGCCCGACGATCGTCGTCTCCGGAGCGATCGAGCCCGGAGCCGGGCTCACCGCCGCCGCATCGCCGAACCACAGCACCTCACCGGCACGACTCACGATCCAGTACCCGGTCCCCGTCGGAGTCGGCACGACGGCAGCGACGCGCGCCGCGAACCGACCGACCGCGTCGCCGTCGACCGTGGCGTCGCCGAAGCCGAGCACGCCACCGCCCGCGGTGACGAGCCAGTAGCCGTCGACCGTCGGGGTCGGCACGACGCTCACCGCGGCGCTGCGCAATTCGCGCCGCGCGGCCGAGCCCCAGAAACGCGCATCGCCGACGTCGTAGACCTGCCCGTCGATGCCGGCCAGGTAGAGGCCGTCACCGGGTCGCGCCGGCACGGCGGGCTCGCCGGCGTGTAAGACGAGCACGGGTGGGTCGGAGTCGAGCGTGAGCCCGTGGTCGGTGAGCAGTCGGTCGTAGACCGACAGGATCGTCTCGGTGTAGCGGGTCGACGTCGCCCAGTGTCCGTGTCCCATCTCGCGCCACGTCGGCGCGGAACCGCGATACGACGCCGGTGGCCGATGGATCGCGTCGGCGACCTCGACCGGGTCGGCGTAGCCGCGCAGCGCGGCCATCTGGGCGCGCACCCCCGTACGTGCGTCGGCATAACGGTTGCCGTCGGCGCAGGAGTCGCAGGCACCCATGCCGGCGAAGTTGTTGTCGGAGTCGCGCACGAGGCCGCCGGTCGGGAACCGGAACCAGCCGGTCTCGACGATCGACTGCGCCCACGCGAGGTCGGCGCGGACGCCGTACGCGGCGGCCTCCTCCACGTAGATCTGCGCGAGGTCTTCGATCGACACCGTGAGGTTCGTTTCGTTCCGCTGCGCCACCGACTCCGCCATCTGGGCGGCCGTGAGCCGCGAGGGACCGAGCAGCGACACCGGATCGTGGCCAGAGCCGGGGACCGTCGCGGGGTCGGCCGGCGGGAGCGGTTCGAGACCGACCGACGGGTAGGACCGTCCCATCGAGCGAGCACCCGACGCGCCGGCCAGGGCCCCGAATCCGAGCGCGCCTGCCGCGACGACGACACAACCGGCCGCGAACCGACGTTTCGAGAGGACTGTCACAATGCGGTTCATCGGCACCGACAGGGGCTGGAGTTGAACGAGTCGAACGTCGTGCGCGATCCGCACGGTACTCCGACGACCCGCGGGGCGTCCGCGCCGAGTCCACCGGCAGGACACGCGTGACCCCACCGACCTAGCATGACCGGGTTCTTCTCGCGCCTTGGAGGTCCTGTTGGGAACGATCGCAACCACGCGCAGCGGCCGGGTCGAGGGCGAGTCCGCCGACGGCATCTCGGTGTTCCGAGGCATCCCGTTCGCCGCTCCCCCCGTCGGTTCGCTCCGCTGGCAACCACCGACGCCCGAGACGCCATGGTCCGAGGTGCGTCCCGCGCTCGAGTTCGGCTCGGTGGGCGAGCAGGGTCAGATGATGCTCGAACAGCTCATGGGCGGCGAGGCGCCGCCCATGAGCGAGGACTGCCTCACGCTCAACGTGTGGACTCCGGGCCTCGACGGCGCTCGTCCGGTGATGGTCTGGATCCACGGTGGCGCGTTCATGTTCGGGTCGGGTCGCACGCCGTGGTACGACGGCACGCGCCTCGCGGAGCACGGCGATGTCGTGGTCGTCACGATCAACTACCGCCTCGGACCGTTCGGGTTCCTCGCGCTCGGCGAACTCTTCGACGGTTTCGAGGCGAGCGCGAACCTCGGCATCCTCGACCAGGTCGCGGCGCTGCAGTGGGTGCGTGACTCGATCGCGGGCTTCGGCGGCGACCCCGACCGCGTGACGATCTTCGGCGAGTCGGCCGGAGCCGGCAGCGTCGGCACGTTGCTCGGCACGCCCGCGGCACGCGGCCTGTTCCAACAGGCGATCCTCCAGAGCGGTGCCGCGTCGTGGGGCCGACCGCTCGACTACGCGACGGGCCTCGCGCGGCAAGTGCTCGAGCGCCTCGGCGTCGAGCCAGGCGACACCGAAGCGCTGCTCGCGGTCTCGGCCGAGGCGATCAACGAGGCAGGGACCGTGCTCGGCGGCGAGGTCACGAACGCACGCCTGCCGTGGGCGCCGACGCACGACGGCGTCGTGCTCCCCGAACCGCCGCTCGATGCGATCACCAACGGGTCGACCGCCGGCGTCCGTGTGCTCGCGGGGACGAACCTCGACGAGATGACGCTGTTCTCGCTCATGGATCCCGCGCTCGCCACGCTCGCCGACGCCGACATCGTCACGCGGATCCAGGAGTGGGACCCGAGCCTCGACGGCGCGACGCTGCTCGCGACCTACCGCGACGGTCGACCCGACGCCTCGGCGCAAGACCTCTGGGTCGCGATGACCTCCGACGCCGTGTTCCGCATCCCCGCGATCCGACTCGTCGAAGAGCACCTCGCGCACGGCCCGGCGTGGATGTACCTGTTCACCTGGCCGACCCCGGTCTTCGGTGGCGTCCTGCGCTCGACCCACGCGGTCGAGATCCCGTTCGTGTTCGACAACCTGCATCAGGCCGGCGTCGAGGTGTTCACGGGCACCGGAGCGGAGCGCCAGACGCTCGCCGACCGGGTGCACGCGGCGTGGCTCGCGTTCGTGCGGACCGGCGACCCGAACGTGCCGACGAACCCCACCTGGCCCGCGTACGACCGCGACCGGCGGGCGACGATGCGGATCGACACGGAGTGGGAACTGCTCCACGACCCGATGGACGGCGAGCGCAAGCTCTGGGAGCACCAACAGTCGTGACCCGCGGAGCCGCTCGGCATCTCCCTCTCAGGGCGCCGCGGCGGCGTGCCGATGCACCGTTCGTGACGGAGGGCGGGGCGACATGACCGAACGCGAGGAACGACCGCAGGATCGCAGGTCGACGACCGTGGCCGTCGACGGTACGGCGGTCACCATGGCCGGCCGCCACGCCGACGACGGCGACCTGCTCCAGTCGTACTCGAACGTGCTCCGGGCCGTGCGCGGCGCACGACGCGGCGAGCCGATGGGGCTGCGTGCCGACGATGTCGCCGCGCTCGCGCTCGCCATCGGCGCCGACGGCCACGATGTCGAGATCCGCATTCAGGCGCTGCTCGGCTGTACGCCGGCCGAGGCCCAGATCGTCCACCGCGAGTTGCTGCGCCGCAGGCTCCTCACGCCCGTCGCCGCCCTCGCGGTCGGCGCCGCGTTCGTCATGGTGCCCGCGGCCGCGGCACAGGGCGACCGGCCCACGCTCGGCCCCGAGACCGATCCCCAGGCACAGACGTCCACCTCGGCCGCTCCCACGGCCCTCCCCGGCACGCCGGCCACCGGGGCGACCCCGACGACCCTCGCGACTTCGACGACGGTCGTGGTCAGCGCGCCCGCTTCTGGGCCCGCGATCGAGATGACGACGACCGTCGCGACCTATGGCCCCCACGCCGACCCGTCGCTCGAGGTCCCGACCGCCACGCCCGCACCGACCGCACCG